>NZ_FNOL01000030.1:0-66424 GCF_900106655.1 Variovorax sp. YR634 | reverse complement strand
CCTCGCTCTTCGGCGCTCAGTTGTTCGTAACTTCTGTTCATGCAAGCTCTTCCCTTGAGGATCGAGTGTGTTGCACTTCAGACTTGAAACCGCCAGCCAAAGAAAAGGCGACCCCACTGTCTGCGACCCCTTCGCTGCGCTACGGGGCAGCCAGAGGGGAGGTGGAGACAACACGGGCCTTTGCTTCGCTCGGCCCCCATGCGGCTGCAGGCGCGCAGCGCCTGCAGCCGCACCGCGCCGAGCGCACCGATGGCCCGCCCGGTTCCCCAATCCCTTCTGGCTGCGCCGAGGAGCGCAGACGTAGGAGGGATCAGGGCCGCAGCTGTTTGAGCGCAACGCAGTGGAGCGAGTTCTGCGGACCCCCTCCGGAGTCGAGCACCGCAGGTTGCCCGTAGCGAAGCGAAGGGACGCAGACAGTAGGGTCGCCTTTCTTTTGCCTACTTTTCTTTGGCGAAGCAAAGAAAAGCAGGTCGCCCGCCGGGGCGAGACCCGGCCCCGGAAAGCAAACAAGCAGCAAGAGAAAAACCGGCTCAAACCGCTTCCTCCTCAACCGCAGCCCGCCGAGAACTCCCCCCACCCAACCGATCAAACGCCAGATAGATAACAGGCGTAGTGAACAGAGTAAGCAGCTGACTAACGATCAACCCCCCAAAAATCGCCAACCCCAACGGACGCCGCAATTCAGCACCTTCGCCGAAGCTCAGCATCAGGGGAACGGCCGCAAACAAGGCAGCCAGCGTAGTCATCAAGATAGGCCGAAACCGCAACAAAGCAGCCTGATGAATAGCCTCCCGAGGAGACTTCCCCTGAGTCCGTTCAGCATCGATAGCGAAGTCGATCATCATGATCGCGTTCTTCTTCACGATGCCGATCAGCAGAATGATCCCGATGATCCCGATCACCCCCAGGTCGTTGCCGGTGATCATCAAGGCAAGCAAGGCCCCGACCCCGGCCGAAGGCAGCGTAGACAAGATAGTCAGCGGATGCACGTAGCTCTCGTACAGCACCCCCAGCACGATGTACACGCAAACCACCGCCGCCAGAATCAGCCACAACTGGTTAGACAGCGACTTCTCGTACGCCCCTGAAGCTCCCAGGAAGGTCATCGTCACGCTGCCGGGCAGCCCGATCTCCTTCGCAGCCGCCCTGATCGCATCGACCGAAGACCCAAGCGAAACCCCGGGCGCCGTATCGAAGTTCAGCGTGCTCGCCGGGTACTGCGCCACGTGCGTGATCTGCAGCGGCGCCTGCTGCTCGGTGATGTCCGCAATCGCGGACAGCGGTGTCGCGGTGCCGGAGCCGGCGATCAGGCTCAGCTGCCCCAGCGTCTGCGGCGTATTCACCATGCCGGGACGCGCTTCGAGAATCACCCGGTACTGGTTCGTCTCGGTGAAGATCGTCGACACGATGCGCTGGCCGAAGGCGCTGTAGAGCGCGTCGTCCACCGTGCTCGCCGTGATCGACAGCCGCGCCGCGGTGTCGCGGTTCACGTTGACGAACGCCGCCAGGCCCTGCGCGCCGGCATCGCTGCTCACGTTGCGCACCTTGTCCGATGTCTGCAGCTTCGCCACGAGCTTCTTCATCCACTCGGTGATCGCGGCGCTGTCCACGCCCTCCAGCGACACGCGGTACTCGGTCGGGCCGGTCTCGGCGTCGATGGTCAGGTCTTGCGTGGGCTGCAGGTACAGCGTGACGCCGGCCACCTGCCGCACGCGCTCGCGCAGCCTGTCCATCACGTCCTGCTGGTTGCCGCGGCTCTTCGTCAGGTTGATGAGCATGCTGCCGGTGTGCAGCATGGTGTTGTTGGCCGCGTCCACGCCGACGAAGGAGCTGAGGTTCTCGACCTCGGGGTCATCGAGAATGGCCTGCGCCGCCTGCAGTTGCAGCTGCGACATGCGGTCGAAGGACACGTCCTGCGCGGCCTGCACGCGGGCCTGCAGCTGGCCGGTGTCCTGCGTGGGGAACAGGCCCTTCGGGATCGTGAGGTACAGCACCACCGTCAGCACCATGGTCAGCAGCGCGACCAGCAGCGTGAGCGGCTGGTGCTCGATCACCCAGTGCAGCGAGCGGTCGTAACGCTCCATCACGCCGCTGAAGAAACGCTGCGCGCGCGCGCCGAAGCCATGGCCGGCCGGGTCTTTCTTTTCTTCGTGCTTGAGCCAGCGCGCCGACATCATCGGCACCAGCGTGAGCGACACCACGGCCGAGATCAGGATGGTGATGGCCAGCGTCACCGCGAACTCGCGGAACAGGCGGCCCACCACGTCACCCATGAAGAGCAGCGGAATCAGCACCGCGATGAGCGACACGGTCAGCGAGATGATGGTGAAGCCGATCTGCGTCGCGCCCTTGAACGCGGCCTGCAGCGGCTTTTCGCCCTCCTCGATGTAACGCGCGATGTTTTCGATCATCACGATCGCGTCGTCCACCACGAAGCCGGTGGCAATGGTCAGCGCCATCAGGCTCAGGTTGTTCAGGCTGTAGCCCAGCAGGTACATCAGCCCGAAGGTGCCGATGAGCGAGATGGGCACCGCAATGCTTGCGATGACGGTGGCGCGCAGGCTGCCCAGGAAGGCGAAGATCACCAGCACCACCAGCACCACGGCCAGCACCAGTTCCATCTCGACGTGCTGGACCGACGCGCGGATGCCGGCCGTGCGATCGCTGAGCACCTCGATCTTCAGTCCGGCGGGCAAGCCGGTCTGCAGCTCGGGCAACTGCTTCTTGATGGCATCGACGGTGGCGATCACGTTGGCGCCGGGCTGGCGCTGCACGTTCATGATGATCGCGGGCGACAGCTTGTTGGTGCCGTCAGCCTTGTTGCCGGCCCAGGCGCTCAGCTGGTTGTTCTCGGCGCTGTTGACCACCTGCGCCACGTCGACCATGCGGATCGGCGCGCCGTTCTTGTACGTGACGATGAGGTTCTTGTAGTCGTCGACCGTGAGCAACTGGTCGTTCGAGTTGATGGTGTAGGCGCGCTTGGGGCCGTCGAAGCTGCCCTTGGCGCCGTTGGAGTTGGCTGCCGAGATGGCCGTGCGCAGCGTGTCGAGCCCGATGCCGTTGGCAGCGAGGGCCTGCGTGTTGGCCTGGATGCGCACCGCCGGGCGCTGCCCGCCGCTGAGCGAGACCAGCCCCACGCCCGAGACCTGGCTGATCTTCTGCGCGAGCCGGGTGTTGACGAGGTTCTGCACCTCGGTGAGCGGCAGCGTGTCGGACGTGATCGAAAGCGTGAGCACCGGCGCGTCGGCCGGGTTGACCTTGGCGTACACGGGCGGTGCCGGCAGGTCGGCCGGCAGCAGCGAGCCGCCGGCGTTGATGGCGGCCTGCACTTCCTGCTCGGCCACGTCGAGCGTCTGGCCCAGCGAGAACTGCAGCGTGATGATCGATACGCCCGCGGCGCTGGTCGAGCTCATGCGGTCGAGCCCCGACATCTGGCCGAACTGGCGTTCCAGCGGCGCGGTAACGGTGTTGCTCATGACCTCGGGGCTGCCCCCGGGGTAGAGCGTCTGCACCTGGATGGTCGGGTAGTCGACCTGCGGCAATGCCGACAGCGGCAGGAAGCGGAACGCCACCAGGCCAGCCAGCACGATGGCGACCATCAGCAGCGAGGTCGCCACCGGCCGCAGGATGAACGGACGTGACGGGTTCACCGGACGGCCTCCGCGCTACGGCTGCAGCTGCGACCGCTCATGGGCGACGCCCGCCCTGGCCACCTTCGCCACCGCCTTCGGACATGCGCTGCCAGCGCTCCAGTGCCGCCGGGTCGCCACGGTCCAGTGCTTCAAGAAAGCGCTTGCGGCGCTCCAGTTGCTGCGGGTCGTCCTTGGCGGCATCGAGCATGCGCTGGCGCTGCTCGGCGGTCGGGAGCTTGGCGGGTGTTGCGGGTTCCGCTGCGGGAGCGGCAGCAGCCGGGCCCGATGCACCTGACGCACCTGATGCGCCGCCCTTCGGTGCCGCCGCGCCGCCTTGACGGTGTTGTCCACGGCGCGAACCGCTCGCAGGCGCTGACGCCGCACCGGCCGGGCGTTCGACCTGGGTCTGTACGCGCGCGCCGTCCTTCAGCCGGTCGCCGCCTTCGGTCACGACCTGCTCGCCGGCCTTCAGGCCCGACATGATCGCGACGTTGTCCACGCTCGATTCGCCACGCGTCACCGGCCGCTGCGACACCGTGCTGTCTTCGTTCAGCACATACACGTAGTCGCCGTTGGGGCCGTGGCGCAACGCCGTGACCGGCACCACCACCGCGCTGGCCACGGTGCGCAGCAACAGCCGCAGGTTGACGAACTGGTTCGGGAACAGCGCGCTGTCGGCATTGGCGAATCGGGCCTTGGCCTTGACGGTGCCGGTGGCGGTGTCGACCAGGTTGTCGAGCGTGGAGAAGGCTCCGTTCGCAAGCTGGCGCGTGCGCGTGCGGTCGAAGGCGGTGGCGTCGAGCTTGGCGCCCTGGGCGAGGCGCTCCTGCACTTCGGGCACGCGGTCTTGCGGAATGGCGAATTCGACGTCGATGGGCGCAATCTGCGTGATGGTCGCAATGCCGTTGGTGGTGCCGGTGGAGATGTAGTTGCCCCCGTCCACCGGCCGCAGGCCGATGCGCCCGCTCACCGGCGCGGTGATGCGGCTCCAGGCCAGGTTGAGCTTGGCCGTGTTCTCGTTGGCGCGGTCGATGGCTACGGTGCCTTCGAGCTGCTTGACCAGCGCGGCCTGCGTGTCGACGTCTTGCCGGGCGATGGAGTCCTGCCCCAGCAGGGTCTGGTAGCGCTGCAGCGTGACGCGCGCCGCCGCCAGCTGCGCCTCGTCGCGCTGCCGCGCCCCGCTGGCCTGCCCCAGCGCGTTCTGGAACGGCTGCGGGTCGATGGTGGCGAGCACGTCGCCCTGCTTGACCATCTGTCCTTCCTGGAACAGCACGGCCGTGAGCACGCCCGACACCTGCGGCTGCACGATCACGTTGGCCAGCGGCGTGACGGTGCCCAGCGCCTCGAGTTGCACCGGGATGTCGGCCTGCCTGGCCGTGGCAACGCCGACCGTGCTGGAGGCCCCGCCGCCGCCGCCGCGCCCACCCGGGCCGCCCGGCCCACCGGGCCCACCACCCTGCCTGCCGGCGCCAGGAGCGCCACCGGGGCCGGCCGCGGGCGTCTTCGACCGCTGGATCAGATACCAGGCGCCGGCACCCAGCGCCACGAGCAGCAGCAGGGTCAGCAGCCCGCCCACCCACCGGCGTCTGCGCACCGTCGGATGTGTTGGCGAGACGGTGGAAGGCAGAGGCTCGGGTGGTTTTTCTTGTTCCATGGGCGGTGCGTGCGAAAGATGCAGGGGGTGCGGACCGGGGTAGTACAGCGCGGAATGGTAGTCCCGCTCTTTGCTGCGCCGTAAAGCGACGGTAAAGCTGTCCGTGGAGCCTCCGCAATTCACGCCGCCCGGCTGCAATTCGCGCCGCATGCATGCATTCCGTCGCAAGCCGGTGGCTGGGGCGGGCGGGGGCCGGCACAGTCCACTCCATCGATTCCCTTCCGCCCTTCTTCTTCAAAATTTCTTCCACTTCCAACGGAGCGCCACCATGCTGATGCAAATCATCCTTCACACGCCCAAGTGGGTGTTCGCCGTGTTCTTCCTGCTGCTGTGGCTCGGTGCCAAGCAGCTGCTCACCAACGAAGTGAGCCTGAGCCGCGTCACGCTGATGCCGGTGGCCATGGGCGCGCTGTCGATCTACGGCGTGGTCTCCGTCTTCGGCGATTCCTTCGGCGCCCTGCTGGGCTGGGCCGCCGCCGCGGTGGTGATGCTGGCGCTGGTGCTGCAGCGCCCGCTGCCCGCCACCACCCGCTACGACGCGGCCGAGCGCCGCTTCCACGTGGCCGGCAGCCCCGTGCCGCTGATGCTCATGATGGGCATCTTCCTGACCAAGTACGTGGTGGGCGTGGCCCTGGCCATGCACCCCGAGGTGCGCCAGCAAGCCGCCTTCGGGCTCGTGATCCCGGTGCTGTACGGCGCCTTCAGCGGTGTCTTCGCGGCCCGTGCGGTGCGCCTGTGGAAGCTGGCCATCCGCACTGACGCTATGTCGGCCACGGCCCGCGCGGCCTAAGATTCCCTCGGCCACGACTTTCATCCAGGACCCGCCACCATGAACGCGCTCTTGCTGATCCTCAAGATCTCCGTCACGGTGGTGCTCGTCGCCTCCATTGCCGAGGCGCTCGTGCTGTCCTGGCGCAACGGCTGGCGCAGCTACGACTGGAAGGCGGCCGGCATCTCGGTGGTCGACTTTCTTGTGCGCGAGTACCCGTTGCGCTGGCTGCTGCCGCTGGCCTTCTGGACCGGCGCGATGAACTGGTTCTATGACCACCGCCTCTTCACCCTGCCGATGGACCACTGGAGCGGCTGGGTCGCCTGCTTCATCGGCCAGGAGTTCTGCTACTACTGGTACCACCGCGCGGCGCACCGGGTGCGCTGGTTCTGGTGCACCCATTCCATCCACCATTCGCCGAACCAGCTGAACCTGTCGGCCGCCTACCGCTTCGGCTGGACCGGCCGCCTCACCGGCACGCTGGCCTTCTTCATGCTGGCGCCGCTGCTGGGCATGCCGCCGCGGGTGATCCTGCTGATGCTCACGCTGAACCTGCTGTACCAGTTCTGGATTCACGCAACCTGGATCCCGCGCCTCGGGCCCCTCGAATGGGTGCTGAACACGCCCTCGGCCCACCGCGTGCACCACGCCTCGAACCTGGAATACCTGGACGGCAACTACGGCGGCGTGCTCATCGTGTTCGACCGCCTGTTCGGCACCTACATCCCGGAGCGCGCCGACCTTCCCTGCCGCTACGGGCTGGTGAACCCGATCACTTCGCACAACCTCTTCGAGATCGAGTTCAGCCAGTGGCGCGCGCTTTTGCGCGACCTGGCCTCGGCCCGCTCGGTGCGCGCCTTCGTCGGCTACCTCGTGAAGCCGCCGGGCTGGAAGCCCGACGGGCCTGGCGACACCACCGAGGAGCTGCGGCAGCGCGCGGCATTGCAGGCGGCACCGTCGCCACAGTCGCCGCAGCCCGCCTCTTCCGATTTCATTCCTGTCCAATACAAGGAGCTGTCATGACTTCTCTTGCATCGAACTCTTCCCGCTCCGACGTCGAGCGCCTCGCACGCCGCCGCGCCGGCGCCAAGATGGGCTGGTACATCCACGCCTTCGTCTACGTGGTGGTCAACCTCGGCCTCGTCACGATCTCGGCCGCCAACGGCCGCACCTGGGCGATGTACCCGCTCATGGGCTGGGGGCTGGGCCTGCTGATCCACGGCGCCGTCGTCTGGTTCGTGGCGCCCGGCGGCGGCTTCTACGACAGGCTGGTGGAGCGCGAACGCCGCGCGCTGGACGCCGGGGACCGCGGGTGAGCCTGGACCAGGCTGCCACCAACCAAAGGTTCAGGGCTGAAAACCTGAAGTCCATGCTGCGGCATGGCCTGATCACCGCTGTCTTCTGCTGCCTCATTGCCACCGTGATGACCATCACCGGCGGCGGCAACTGGGCCGGCCACCTGGTCTATTCGCTGTCGATCGGCACCGTGAGCTGGCTGTTCATCGACGGCGGCCGGCTCCTGATCAGCGGGCACCGTGAAAACCTCTGGCCCGGATGGCCGGGGGGCTTTCTCCTGATCGCGGCGGGCGCGGCCGTCGGCTTCTTTGTCGGCAACCTCATCGGCGACGCCTTGTTCGGCGCACCCGCATTCGACTTTCTCGAATTCAAGGGCCACAAGCTGGCCACCGGCGTCACGATCACCATCATCGCGACGGTCGGCATGTGCTTCTTCTTCTACAGCCTCGGCAAGAGCAAGCACATGCAGGGCCAGATCGAGCTGGCGCAGCGCAACGCCACCGAGGCGCGGCTCAAGCTGCTCGAAACGCAGCTGGAGCCGCACATGCTCTTCAACACGCTGGCCAACCTGCGCGTGCTGATCACCGTCGACCCACCGCGCGCCGTGGCCATGCTCGACCGGCTCAACAGCTACCTGCGCATGACGCTCAGCGGCTCGCGCGCGCTGTCGCATCCGCTGTCGGCCGAGTTCGAGCGGCTGGGCGACTACCTGGAACTGATGTCGGTGCGCATGGGCGAACGCCTGCGCTACACGCTCGACCTGCCGGAAGACCTGCGCGATGCGCCCGTACCGCCGCTGCTGTTGCAGCCGCTGGTGGAAAACAGCATCCGCCACGGGCTGGAGCCGAAGGTGGAAGGCGGCGAGATCGTCGTGCGCGCCCGCAGGGAAGCCGGCCAGCTAGTGATCGAGGTGAGCGACACCGGCGTGGGCCTTGATGCAGCGCCGCCTTCGGAAGGCAGCAGTTTCGGGCTGGAGCAGGTGCGCGACCGGCTGGCCACCATGTACGGCGACCGGGGGCACATGAAGCTGGCGCCCTCGCCCACCGGCGGCACCAGCGCCACGCTGAGCTTCCCTACGCCTGCCTGAACACGACACAACAACAGCGACAAGATGAACCCCACCGCCCTCATCGCCGAAGACGAGCCCCTGCTCGCGCAGGCCCTCAAGGCCGAACTTGCAGTCGCTTGGCCCGAACTGCAGATCGTCGCCACCGCCGGCGACGGTCGCAGCGCCGTGCGCGAGGCGCTGCGCCTGCTGCCGCAGGTGCTGTTCTTCGACATCCGCATGCCCGGCCTCGACGGCCTCGGCGCCGCCGCCGAACTGGCCGATTGCTGGCCCACCGACGAGGCGCCAATGCCGCAGTTGGTGTTCGTGACGGCTTATGACGAATACGCCACCCGCGCCTTCGATGCGCAGGCCATCGACTACGTGCTCAAGCCCCTGCAGCCCGAGCGCCTGCGCAAGACCGTGAGCCGGCTGCAGCAGGCGCTGTCCGCGCGAAAACCGGAGCCCACGCCCGCCCTGGCCGACGCGGCGCTCGAACAGACGCTCGCCCAATGGCGCCAGGTGCTGACGGCCGCCGGCGCCGGAACTGCGGCCGCCCCCGCCCCGCTGCGCATGATCGCCGCCAGCGACGCCGGCGGCAGCACCGTGCGCATGGTGCCCATCGACGAGGTGCTGTATTTCGAAGCGGCCGACAAATACCTGCGCGTGCTGACCGCCACGCACGAATACCTGATCCGCACGCCGCTCAAGCAGTTGCTGCCCCAGCTCGACACCGACACCTTCTGGCAGGTGCATCGGGCGGTGGTGGTGCGCAGCGCGGCCATCGAATCGGTGCATCGCGATGAGGCCGGCAAGCTTCATCTGATGCTGCGCGGGCGGGCGGAGAAGATTCCGGTCAGCCGCCTGTACGCCCATCTCTTTCGCGCCATGTGAAATCGGCCAAGGCGTACCCAAGAAAAAGCCGGCCCTTTTGGGGCCGGCTTTTTTCATTCAGTCACGAATGCCGTGGCGTTTTAGCGCCAGTGGCCATGGCCGCGGTAGTAGCCACGACCGTAGTAGCGCGGGCCGTAATACGCCGGCGGAGCGTAGTAGACCGGGGCCGGACGGTAATACACCGGCGGCGGCGCGTAGTAGGCGGGCGCTGGCGGGGCGTAATAGACAGGGGCCGGCGGCGCGTAGACCGGGGCCGGGTAGTAGGCCGGACCGCCCACGCCCACAGCCACGCCGGGAACGCCGACACCGATGGACCAGCTGACGTCGCTGCGGGCGCTGGCCGAAGTGGCGGCAAACAATGCACCGGCTGCCACGACGCCTGCGGCGGCCCATTTGAAGAAGGTTGAACGTGTGAGGCTCATGATTCGGACTCCTTGTTACGGTGGGCTGCGTTCGGGTGTGAACCGCCCATGTGTGTATTGAACGCGGCAATTGCAAAGGGGGTGCACCGGGCAATGTGAAGAACGTTGCCAAAGGTAACTCATAGGGGGTGACCCCTAAAATGCAACGATGACCTCCCCGACCGACAAAAACGGCGCCAAAACGACCGCTGCTCCGAGCAATTTCCTGCGCCACGTGATCGAGAACGACCTCGCACAGGGTGCCTATTCTGGCCGCAAATGGGGCGGTTCGCCCGGCAACGCCGCCCATCATGCCCAGGGCATGGTCGATCCGGCCAAGGTGCGCATGCGCTTTCCGCCCGAGCCCAACGGCTACCTGCACATCGGCCACGCCAAGAGCATCTGGCTCAATTTCGAGCTGGCCAAGGAATACGGCGGCGTGAGCCACCTGCGCTTCGACGACACCAACCCCGAGAAGGAAGACCAGGAATACGTCGACTCCATCCGCGACGCGGTGAAGTGGCTCGGCTACGAAACCTACCTGGCCGACCGCCCCAGCGCCCCCGGCACGCTGCAGCCGCACGAATACTTTGCGAGCGACTACTTCGACTTCATGTACGAGGCCGCCGAATACCTCATCGGCGCCGGCCTCGCCTACGTAGACGAGCAAACCGCCGACGAAGTGCGCGCGAACCGCGGCGACTTCAACACGCCCGGCACCGACAGCCCCTTCCGCACCCGCACGCCCGAAGAAAACCTGGCGCGCTTCCGCGCCATGCGCGACGGCCAGGTGGCCGACGGCGCCGCCATCCTGCGCGCCAGGATCGACATGGCCAGCACCAACATCAACATGCGCGACCCCGCGCTGTACCGCGTGCGCCGGGCCACCCACCACAACACCGGCGACAAGTGGTGCATCTACCCGATGTACACCTACGCGCACCCCATCGAAGATGCGCTGGAGCAGATCACCCATTCGATCTGCACCCTGGAATTCGAAGACCAGCGCCCCTTCTACGACTGGCTGCTCGACCGCCTCGCCGAAGGCGGCCTCGTCGCCAGCCCGCACCCGCGCCAGTACGAATTCGCGCGCCTCAACGTGACCCACGTGCTCACCAGCAAGCGCAAGCTGCGCCAGCTGGTCGAAGAAAAATACGTAGACGGCTGGGACGACCCGCGCATGCCCACCATTGCCGGCCTGCGCCGCCGCGGCTACACGCCCGAGGCGCTGCGCCTGTTCTGCGAGCGCAGCGGCACCACCAAGTCGGGCGGCTGGATCGACTACGCCAGCCTCGAAGCCGCGCTGCGCGACACCCTCGACCCCGTCGCCCCGCGCGCCATGGCCGTGCTCGACCCGATCAAGCTCGTCATCACCAACTGGGGCGAGCTGATGGGCGGCGACGACGTGCTCGACGACTGCTCGGCGCCCGTGCACCCGCACCACCCCGAAATGGGCAAGCGCGACTTCAAGCTCGGCCGCGAGGTGTGGATCGAACGCACCGACTACGAAGAAGTGCAGCCCAAGGGCTTCTTCCGCCTGTTCCCGGGCAACAAGGTGCGGCTGAAGTACGGCCACGTCATCGAATGCACCGGCGGCACAAAGGATGCGAGCGGCAAGCTCGTCGAAGTGCAGGCCACGCTGGTGCCCGACACCAAGAGCGGCACGCCGGGCGCGGACGCGATCAAGGTGAAGGGCAACATCACCTGGGTGGCGGCTGCGGATGCAGTGCAGGCCGAAGTGCGGCTGTACGAGCGGCTGTTCGCGGCAGCGAACCCGGGCAGCGGCGAGCTGCTGGACGAGCTGAACAAGCAGAGCCTTGAAGTCTGCTCGGCGTTCGTCGAGCCTTCGCTGGCCAAGGCCGAACCCGGCGTCGGGATCCAGTTCGAGCGGCACGGGTACTTCGTGCGCGATTCGAAGGGCGGCACGGACGGCAAGCTGGTGTTCAACCGTGCGGCCGGCATGCGGGACAGCTGGGGCAAGTAACCCGGTCGTTCTGCGCTGCTTATTCGGGCCGCTTGTAGACCACGCCGATCACCGCGCTGTTCTCATCGGTGGTGCACACGGCGGAGCGGCCCTGCGGCCCGACCTTCAGGTTGATCGTGTAGACGCCGTCGCGCGGCGTCGTCCCCCTGTCCGCGACGATGCTGCCCGGCGGCACCCTGAGTTCGCGCGCAGCCGCAGCCACACAGTTCTTGACGCTCGCCTCGGGCGCGCCGCCCACGCGGATGCCTGGGCTGTTGCACGCCGCCAGCAGAAGGCCTGCAATCGCGGCGCAGGCAAGATGGATGGAGCTTCGCATCGTCATTCCAGGTTCTCCTGTGTGATGAACCGATTGGAGCCACCAGGGCCATCGAATGTTGCAGGACAGACCCGGGCTATCCTGTCGGCCAATGAATTTTCCGAGCCCTTCTTCCCGCCTGATCCGCTTCAACAAGCCTTACGGCGTACTCAGCCAGTTCACGCCCGAAGGCCGCTGGCGTGGCCTGAAAGACTTCATCGACATCCCTGACGTCTACGTCGCCGGCCGTCTCGATGCCGACAGCGAGGGCCTGCTGCTGCTTACTGACGACGGCAAGCTCCAGGCACGCATCGCCGATCCGCGCTTCAAGATGGAGAAGATCTACTGGGTGCAGGTGGAGGGCGTGCCGACCGAAGCGGCACTCACCTCCTTGCGCAGCGGCGTGCAGCTCAACGACGGCCTCACACGCCCCGCGAGGGCACGCCTGCTCGACCCACCGCCCGAAGTGTGGGAGCGACAGCCGCCCATTCGCGAGCGCAAGAGCATTCCCACCGCGTGGCTGGAGCTGGCGATCAGCGAAGGCCGCAACCGCCAGGTGCGGCGCATGACGGCGGCCGTGGGGCTGCCGACACTGCGCCTGATCCGCGCCGCCATCGGGCCTCATACGCTCGACGGACTGGCGCCCGGCACCTGGCGCGAATAGACAACCGGCGCGGCGACGCACGAACAGCCGTACAACCTTCATTCATTCTTCAAGCCTCTTCCATGCACATCCCCGATCTCGCTCCCGTCGTCCTGAATCGCCGCAGCACCCTGCTCGGCGTCATCGGCTTGCTTGCATTGCCCGCAACGCACGCCAACGCCGCGACACCGGCCAAGACGAAGAAACAACCGGCGCAGCCCGGCGTGTGGCCACACGCGTCCCAGGTGCCGGGCGGCGTGGCCCGCTTGTCGCTCGGCCCATCGGCGAAGCGGCCTCAGGCCTTCGCGGGCGACGTGCCCCTGCTCGTGCTGGGCGACGCCATCGAATGGACCGCACTGGTCGGCATTCCGCTCGCAGCCGAACCCGGCGAGGCCAGCATCGCGATGCGCGCCGAAGGCAAGCCCGAGCGCCAGATCGCCTACACGGTGGCCCCGAAGCAATACCGCGAACAACGCCTGACGGTGGCGCCCCGCACGGTCGACCTGTCGCCCGAGGACCAGGCCCGCTACGAGCGCGAACGCGACCACCAGGCCACCGTGATGGCCACGCTCACGGACATGCGGGCGGATGCGTCACTGCAGATGCGCGTGCCTGTGCCGGGTCGTCGCTCAAGTTCGTTCGGCCTGCGCCGGGTGTTCAACGGCCAGTCGCGCAATCCGCACAGCGGGATGGACATCGCGGCGGGCACAGGCACGCCGGTGCTGGCGCCGCTACCCGGCAAGGTGATCGACACGGGGGACTATTTCTTCAACGGCGGCACCGTGTGGCTCGACCATGGAGGCGGCCTGCTGACGATGTACTGCCATCTGAGCCGGGTCGATGTGAAAGTCGGCGATGTGCTGAAGACCGGCGAGCCGCTGGCCGCCGTGGGCGCGACCGGCCGGGTGACGGGGCCGCACCTGCATTGGTCTGTGATGCTGAACCGGGCGATGGTGGACCCGGCGTTGTTCATCGCGGCCTGAGGCAGACTGGAGACCGGCTCAGCCTCAAATCGGCTTGGTCAGATACACAGCCTCGCGCCCCACGATCGCGCGCTGCGCCGGCATGAAGATCGTGCAGTCGTCGCACAGCGCGCGGATTTCCTCGTCGCCGTTTGTCGCGATCAACTCGCCCTTCGCAAAGGTCTCGAAGCCGATCAGCGGCCGCACGAACGCAAAGTCCGCCGACTTGATGACATACGTCTGCAGCAGCTGAAAGCGGCGCTGCGGCTCGGGTTCCGGCGTGGCCGGGTCCTTGTCGACGAGGCCGAAGTACGCAAGGAAGTCGTAGGTGACGGCAGTGGCCAGTTCCGACGCGGAGCGCAAGAAGTGCTGGCCGCACTCGACCACCATCGCCACGCCCTTGCCGTCCGGGCCGCCGTGGCTGCCGTACTGGATCAGCGGCGTGCCCGAGCCCAGGCCGTCGGGCATCACGAGGTGCACCGACGGGCGGCCGATGGCCAGTGCGACCCTGGCATTGCGCTCGAACGCCGGGTACACCCAGAACGGCACGACGGGCTGGCTGGTCGAATGGATGTCGAGGATGTGGTCGGCCGCGTCCACCACCGGGCGCAGGATGCGCGCACGGCTCAGTTCGGGGCTGTCTTCGGTGCCATCGAGCCACTCGGGCGACCAGATGCGGTTGAGGTTGTGCACGAGCTGGCGGCTGTCGAAGGGCAGAGCTTCGTTGAAGGACTCGTACGCTGCCACGTTGGCAAAGCTCACGGTGAGCGTGCCGACCTTCGGGCGCACGTCGTTGTCGAGCAGGTGCGTGGCCGCCGTCATGCCGCAGATCTCGTTGCCGTGCGTCAGCGCGTTGATCAGCACGTGCGGGCCGGGCTTGCCGGACTCGAAGCGGTGCACGTAGTCGACGCCGGTGTTGCCCTTGCGGTAGGCGGAGAGGTCGCGGGGGAGGACTTCGAGGGCGGGGGGAGATTGGGTCATGGGCGTCAGAAAATGGAACGAAGCGGTCCGGCAAGTTTGCTACAGGGCGCGCGTTCGTGCTGAGCGGCCCTGCGCGAAGCAAACACAGACCCGCCCTGCCGCACTGGTGACTACCAGTTGACCTCGCGCTCCGGCGTGGCCGAGATGTGGTGAATCGACAGATCGGCGCCGTCGTATTCCTCCTCCTGCGACAACCGCAGCCCCAGCGAGGCCTTCAGCGCGCCGTACACCGCCGCGCCCGCCAGCCCCGCCCATGCCACGCCGATGACGGTGCCGATGAGCTGCGCCCACACGTTCACACCGCCGATGCCGCCCAGCGCCTGCGTGCCGAAGATGCCCGCTGCGATACCGCCCCAGGTGCCGCACAGGCCGTGCAGCGGCCACACACCGAGCACGTCGTCGATCTTCCATTTGTTCTGCGTGAGCGTGAACATCTTGACGAAGATGGCGCCCGCCACGCCGCCCACCACCAGCGCGCCCAGCGGGTGCATCAGGTCGGAGCCGGCGCACACGGCCACGAGCCCCGCGAGCGGGCCGTTGTAGACGAAGCCCGGGTCGTTCTTGCCCATTGCCAGCGCCACCAGCGTGCCGCCGACCATTGCCATCAGCGAGTTGACGGCCACCAGGCCCGAAATCTTGTCGATGCTCTGCGCGCTCATCACGTTGAAGCCGAACCAGCCTACGCACAGCACCCACGCGCCCAGCGCCAGGAACGGAATGTTCGACGGCGGATGCGCGCTCAGCGAGCCGTCGCCCCGGTAGCGATTGCGCCGCGCGCCCAGCAGCAGCACCGCCGGCAGCGCCAGCCAGCCGCCCACCGCGTGCACTACCACCGAGCCCGCAAAGTCATGAAACTCATGGCCGGTGAGCGAGGCAATCCAGCCCTGGATGCCGAAGTGCTTGTTCCAGGCGATGCCCTCGTACAGCGGGTAGACGAAGCCGACGATCACCGCCGTGGCGATCAGCTGCGGCCAGAACTTGGCACGCTCGGCAATGCCGCCCGAAATGATGGCCGGGATGGCCGCCGCGAAGGTGAGCAAAAAGAAGAACTTCACCAGCTCGTAGCCGCTTCTTGCCGACAGTTCGGTGGCGCTCACGAAGAAATGCGTGCCGTAGGCCACGCCATAGCCCACCAGGAAATACACGATTGTCGAGACCGAGAAGTCGACCAGGATCTTCACCAGCGCATTGACCTGGTTCTTCTTGCGCACTGTCCCCAGTTCGAGAAAAGCAAAACCGGCGTGCATGGCCAGGACCATGATGGCGCCGAGAAGGATGAACAGCGCGTCTGCGCCCTGTTTGAGTGCGTCCATTGGAGCTTCTTGCTGATTTTTGGTTTGAATTGGTGCGCCGCACCCGAATCACCCGGAGCGGTGGGCCAATGAAGCAAAAATGGTGCCTAAAGCTCTTCAATGGTGCGTTGTGAACCAATAGCGGGCTTTACTCAGCCCACGATGCACCGGATCAGCCCGCCCCGGCGCGCAGCGCGTCCCGGTAGCGGCGGCTGCAGGGCACGGCGGTGCCGTCGTGCATGTGCAGCCGGGCGTCGCCACCGTCCAGCGGCTCGATTTCCTTGATGCGACCCAGGTTCACGGCGTGGCTGCGGTGCACGCGCACGAAGCGGGCGGGGTCGAGCTGGGTCAGGAAGTCGGTGAGCGTGGCGCGCAGCAGGTAGTCGTGGCCGTTGACGTGCAGGCCGACGTAGTTGCCCTCGGCCTGGAGCCAGTCGATGTCGGTAGCCGCGATGAGGAATTCGCGACGCAGCTTGCGCACCAGAAAGCGCTCGGGGCGCGCAGGCTGCGGGGTTTCGGGTTCGACGGGCTCCGGCTCCGCCGGTGCTTCGGGCGCATCGAGCACCCGCGCCTCGCCCTGCAGCCGCAACATGAACAGCCGGTACGCCCAGATGCCGAAGACGATGCTCGCGTACACCCGCACATCCTTCAGGTACTCGTAGCCCCACTGGCTGACCCAGCCGCCGAAGTCGTAGCGCTCGCCGGCCATGGCATAGACCAGCGCCCGCAGCCCGAACATGCACACCACGTGGATCACGCTGAAGACCACGCTGGCCACTGCATGCCAGGCCACGAAGCGCAGCACGTGGGTGCGCACCAGCGGCGACAACCGGCGCTCGACGGCAACCAGCGCCGGAACCAGCAGCAACAGCACCAGGTGGCTCGAACCCTCCCAGGTCGCGACCTCCCAGTTGGCACGCGGCACGGCGCGCGTGCGCACGTCGACGATCGCCACCATCGTGCTGAACACGGCCTGAAGCGTCATCAGAACGATCCAGAACACCACCTCCACGTAACGGCGGACTGGTTCGTAGCGCTCGTACAGGTTCTTGCGGGGGTCTCCCATGGCCGGGATTCTCCCGAAAACGGGCCTTGGGGCGGCGAATTTCGTCCAGTTTCGTCCCTCAGGGCCACCGCTCGTCACAAAGCGCGGGCGATCCGTCCCCCGGGCGTGCCACGCGGGGAACACGAGGCCGAGCATCGCGGCTTCCAGCTTCAAGGAACCTCCGATGACCACACGAACCCTCCCGCCCGACCATCGCCGCCACGACATCGACGCCCTGCGCGCGCTGGCCTTCCTGTTCGTCATCCTCTATCACGTAGGCATGTACTACGTGGCCGACTGGCCCTGGCACCTCAAGAGCCCGCACGCGGCCGAATGGCTGCAGTGGCCGATGCGCGTGCTGAACCTCTGGCGCATGGATCTCGTCTTCCTGATCTCCGGCGTATCGCTCGGCTTCCTCAGCCGGGGCCAGGGCACCTGGGGCCTGCTGCGTAGCCGGGGCCTGCGGCTGATGCTGCCGCTGGCCTTCGGCATGGCGGTGATCGTGCCCTACCAGGCCTATGCGCAGGGCGTGGCCAACGGGCTGGTCGCGCCGGGCTTCGGCGCCTTCCTGCTGCGCTACCTGTCGATGGCCGAGCCGTGGCCGAAGCGGGCCTTCGATGGCGCGGAGTTCGGCATCACCTGGAACCATCTCTGGTACCTGCCCTACCTCTTTACCTACACGGCGCTGGTCGCGCTGACGCTGCCGCTGTGGAACTCCGCCGCCGGCCAGTGGCTGCGCCGCGGCTTCAACGGCCTGCGTGGCTGGAAGCTGCTGTTGCTGCCTGTGGTGCCGCTGCTCGTCTTCACGATGCTGCTGGCCTCGCGCTTTCCGGCCACGCACAACCTGGTGCGCGACTTCCACCTGCACAGCCTCTACTTCACGATGTTTCTCTACGGCTACTGGATGGGCGTGGACACCGGCGTGTGGAAAGAGCTGGAGCGGCTGCGCCGCGTGTCTCTTGCGCTGGCAGTCGCGGTGATCGCCATCTTCATCGCGCTGCGCACCGGCGCGAAGGGCCCGGCCACCGGCCCGCTGATGGACACCCTGCGCATGCTCTACCTGTGGCTGGCCGTCGCCACCATCCTCGGCCATGGCCACCGCCACCTGAACCGACCGTGGCCCTGGCTGCGCTGGGCCAACGAATCGGTGTACCCGTGGTACGTGCTGCACCAGACGCTGATCATCGTCGGCGTGACCGCGCTGGCTCCGCTCGCACTCGGCCCGGTGATCGAGCCCGCGCTGCTGGTGGCGTTGACGCTTTTCGGCTGCTGGGCGCTGACGGATGGGCTGATCCGCCGCTTCAACGTGCTGCGGCCGCTGTTCGGGCTGAAGCTCAGGCGCGCGGCTTCAGCTGAAGCTCGTCCACGGGAACGAGGATTGCGTTCCCCGTCGCCACGAGCTTGAGTGCATCGTCGCCCTTGCCTTCGGGCTGCGCATAGAGCTCGGACGCGACAAACACCTGCTTGCGCCCGGCCTTCGCCACGCGCCCGCGCGCCACGAAGGCACTGCCCACCGCGGGCGACATGAAGTTGACCGAGAAGTGCGAAGTCATCACGCGGCCCGCCAGCGTGCCGGCCGCGTAGCCGCTCACGGTGTCGAGCAACGCGGAGATCATCCCCGCATGAAGGAAGCCGGCGAACTGCCCCATGTCTTCCGCGCGCCAGTTCATGCGCAGTTCAGCCTCGCCGTTGCCGGCCTGGGTGGCCTCGATCCCGGCCCAGCGATTGAAGGAAGCGGCCGCGTTGGTTGCCTTGACGATTTCGAGCATGGCGTGTCCTTTGCGAGTGGGTGAGAAGTGGTTCGATCCACTCTACGAACCGCTCATGGCAAACGCCGTCACACGCGTGACGAAAGGGGTCGTGCTCAGTTGCATTGGCGACAGCGGAGCCATCGCGCCGACCGGCAATCAGCCGACCGTGCGCACCACATTTCCCTGCGGATCCCTGATCGTCGTCTTCTGGACCTTCCAGCGCGCGGCGCCGAAACCGGGCACCTCATACGTGCCTGCGATCGGCTTCAGCGTGCGGGCCAGTTCGCGCACGGTGGCGTCGCTCAGGTGCAATGTCAGCTTGCCATCTTCCTCGGCCACGCGGTCGGCATCACCGTGCTCGAAGACCAGGGCGCGCTCACGGCTCGCAAAATGAAACCCGCGGCCGAAGGGCAGCCGCAGCGGCAGCAGCGCGACCAGTTCGTCGACCTGGCGTGCGCCGACCGTGATCTCGGTGACCGGCGCGCGCAGCAGCCGCTTGCTCGTCTCCCAGCCGAGCACGTCGGTGAAGAGAAAACCGCTGGACGAACCGTCGCGCGCCGCGCCCTCCTCCACGCGCCGGCGCACCTCGGGGTCGTCGAGCAGCGAAGGCCGCGCGAGGTCGGTCACCCACAGCGGCATCGCGGGCAGCAGCGCATCAAGCAGCTTGCGCGTGTCCCAGCGCTTGCATGCCCGTTCCTCGTCTTCCGTCAGCCCGACGACCTGGAGAAAGCGCATGCGCCCGTTCGGCGTGTCGATGGCCGGCAGCTCAGGGTCGAACACGAAGCCCATCGAACAGATCAGCGTCTCGCGCTCCAGCGCGATGGGGCCGTTGGCGGTCATCCAGTGGCCGTCGTCGAATACGTTGCCGCTCTTGAACACGTAGCGCGCGAGGTTCTGCAGGAAGTTGATGGCCCATGCGGGCGGTTCGGCCTCGTCGGGCTCGCAGGCCAGGCGAAAAGTCAGCTCGAAACCGTAGCCGCTGGTGTCGGCATCGCCCGATTCCTTGGCGTACAGCTCGCTGAGCCCATAGCTGAGGTAGTGCCAGTGCGGCACCGGCTCCATGCGCTTCCACACGCTCACGCCGTCGAGCGGATCGGGCCCGCCGAACATCCACTTGAGGACGGTGGCGTAGTGCTTCGGCTCCTGGCCCGGATAGAGGCGCTCCAGTGCGGCGGTGATGGCGTCCCAGCCCGGCGAGAGGTTTTCGTCGTCGCCAGCGTTGTCGTCCTGGCCCTGCGCTGCTTGCGTCATGTCGCTCCTTGCGATGTCGATGACCGGCAAGCCTACACCGGGCCATCCTCAGGCCCGTGTCAGGCCGGCGTGGCATCCTCGGGCGTCGAATTGCTTTTTTCGGGAGACAGCAACGTGAGATGGATCCATCGGCGGGACGCATTGGCCCTGTCGGCCGCCTGCGCCGCGTCCGCCCTGCTCGCCGCAACGGGCTGCGGGCAGAAAAACGTGCCCGCCGCATCCGCACCGACCCAGCCTTCGCCCGGCAGCATCGAGATCACGCAGGCAGACATCGACTGGTTTCGCCGCAGCCGGGCCGAGTGGATCGACTGCGAATCGGGTGCGCCGGGCATGGTGCCGCCCGACATGTCGCTGGAACAGTACGAAGACCTGCTCGACGGCGGCAGCTCGCCGGCCTTCGACCGCTTCGTGAACGTGACCACCGCCTTCTTCCTGCATGCGAGCTTCGTCGCCGGGCACTACACATTCGAGCCGCCCTTCGCGCAGCGCGCGGCCTTCGACGTGACGGACGAGCACATCCGCCTGCTGCGGCGTGCGAACTGGCTCAGCTTCCTCATCGACTGCAAGCGCCCCTACGGCGACTTCACGCATTTCGAGATCGACATGGCCGACATCCTCGGCCTGCCGGTGACGAAGGACGCGAAGGGCTACGCGCAGATCGGCAAGGAGGCGGAAAAGCGCATGGACGCGCTGCATGCCGACATGCTCCCGACGCTGCAGGCGTACATCCGCTTCGCGCGGCTCAACCCCGGCCGCTACGTGGTGCCCGGGCGCGGCGTGGCGCAAACGGCGGGGCGGCCGCTGTGCCGGCCTGTGTCGGCCACGCGCCTTGCGATGTATCAGCGCGCGCTGGCGGCCGCCGGCCCGCGCTCCGATTCGCACCGCGTCGCCGCGCTCGACGAGGCCGCCAGGGCGCTGTTCGCGCTGGACTGAGCTGCTGTCACAGCACGTGCGCAAAGGGCTGCGAGCGCCAGCCCGAACGCCAGCGCGGCGGCGACTGTGCGCCAGAGATTCGCCGCGTTCCAGCGCGAGCGCGTCTGCGCCCAGTCGGAGGGCAGCCCTTGCGGATTCCACGACTCGGTGTACGCATTGAGCGGCAGGTTGACCTGCGCCGTGAACACCACGATCCCCAGGCCGTAGAGCACACCGGCCAGCAGCAGGCACCACCACCAGCCCTCGCGGCGCGCGGTCCATGCCGTGCCCACGGCCAGCGCGCACAGCAACGGCGGGCCGAAGAAGAAGCCGAAGAACATCGCGTGCCGCACGTTGCGGTTCAGGCTCGACTGCACCAGCGCGTAAGTGGCGCCGTCCATCTGCAGGGTGGCGAAGTTGACGTTGGCACTGTAGGTCCAGAAGAACCCGGCCATCACGCCCAGCCAGAAGATGGCGAGCGCATGGCACGCGAGCGACAACCGGATCGTCGACGGGTGAAAGAACATGGCGGGGCTCCTCCTGCACAGAAAGGCCCTCACTGTCGGGCCGCTGGCGGCCCGGCGCCTTAACCGTCGATAAGCCCCATCTCGGCACGCAGCCGCGACAGCGACACGTCGGTCATGCCCAGGTACGACGCCAGATGGCGCAGCGGAATGCGGCCGGTCCATTCGGGGCGCTCGCGCAGCAAGGCCTCGTAGCGCTGGCGCGCTGTGCACTGCAGGAAGACCTGCTCGCGCCGCATCTTGTCGTCGAGCAGCCCGGCCAGTGCGTGCAACTGCAGCGCGGTCCACGAAGGCAGCGCACCCACCGAAGCCTGCAGCGCGCCATACGGAAGGCGCCAGACCGTGGCCGGCGTCAGCGCCGCGATGAAGAAGGCTGCTGGTTCGCGCCGCATCATCTCGGTCACGGGCCAGATGAACGCGTCCTCGGCGTGGAAGTTCTTGTTCGACTCGCGCCCCTCGCTGTCGATGTAGAAGAGCCGCAGCAGGCCGCGCTCGACCCAGAATGCATGCTGCCAGGCGCTGCCGGCCGCCAGCAGGGTCTGGTGCGCGTCCAGCGGCTCGCTGCGCGCCTGGGCGGCGAGTGCTGCCAGCGATGCCGGCGCCAGTTCGGGAAAGCGCCGCGCCAGCGCCTGCTGCCAATCGGACACGGCAGGCATCGCGGCAGCCTCAGGCGTCCTGCTCGGGCGCAGTCTCGGGCTTCGGCTTGCCCTTTTGCTTGCGCGCCGCCTTCTTTGCAGCACGCTCGGCGTCGGCACGCTGGCCATCGGCCAGCCACAGCGCGAACTCGTCGGGCGTTTCGAGCGTGACGCGCCCGAGGTTGCCGGCGCGGAACTCGTGCATCACGATCTCCGCCGCCTTCTGCAGGTTGACCTTGCCCTTGCCCAGCAGCGCGCCGCGCTTGCGGCCGATGGTGTCGAGCAGCGACTCGTCCTTCATGCTGGCCATGGTCTCGGCGTCGAGCTCCACGAGCTTGAAGCGCGCGGCCACGCCGGCGGCGTAGTGCATCTTGAGATAGTTGAGCAGTTCCAGCGCCACCTCTTCCTCGTCGAAGGCGTTGCGCCCCACCGCACCGCTGGCCGCGAGGTTGTAGCCGCTCTTGGGCACGATGATGCGCGGCCACAGCATGCCGGGCGTGTCCCAAAGATAGAAGTCGTCGGCCAGCGTGATGCGCTGTTCGAGCTTGGTGATGCCGGCCTCGTCGCCGGTCTTGGCCTTGCGCCCGCCGGTGAGCGTGTTGATGAGGGTGGACTTGCCCACGTTGGGAATGCCGCAGATCAGCACGCGCATCGGCTTGGCCATGCCGCCGCGGTTGGGCGACAGCTCATGGCAGGCCTTCACGAGCTGTTGCGCGGGCGTGGTCTGGCTCGCGTCCAGGCCGATGGCGCGCGTGGCGGGCAGCGCGTTGTAGTGCGCCAGCCAGAGCACGGTGCGCGCGGGGTCGGCCAGGTCCTGCTTGTTGAGCACCTTGAGCGTGGGCCGGCCGGCTGTGAGTTCGGCCAGCATCGGGTTGGCGCTGGAGCCGGGCAGGCGCGCGTCGAGCAGCTCGATGACCACGTCGATGTCCTTCACCCGTTCGGTGATGGCCTTCTGGGTCGAATACATGTGACCGGGGAACCACTGGATCGCCATCGATGGGCTCTTTCTTTCGCGCTGTCTGGCTGTCTGGGAATGGGGGCCGCCGAGGGGGCCGGGTGCGCATTGTGAACCGGGAACCTGAACGGGAGCTTGTTGCTACGCTTTCGATAGCTGCAACCGGGCATTGTGCCTTCGCCTTCGGCTTGTTCGACCCTAGAATCCGCGCGCTGCCCCCGCAGCAATACCAACAACTCCGAGGGAAATCCATGCTCAAGCGCCTTGCCGCTGCCGCCCTGCTGGCAGCCACCGTCGTGCCCGTGTCCGTCGTCCATGCCCAGCGGCCCTCCCCGCCGCCCGGCCCGCTGGTCAGCGGCTTCCTGTGCTGCAACATGCGCACCTACGGCGACTCGATCAGCGACATCAACTACGACGAGCAGGGCACGCGCATCGTCGCGGTGGGCACGCCGGCGCGCATCACGGCCTACGACTTCCGCTGGTTCAACCTGGACCTCGCCGGCAAGCCGCAGCGCATCAAGAACGACTACAGCCGCAACATCCCGCTGCCCGCGTTCGCGCAGCGCTACGTGGTGACCGAAGACCCGAAGCAGAAGATGGCGGCCTTCCCGCCCGCAGTCCGCGACGCCATCCTCGCCGGCAAGGTGATGCCCGGCATGACGCGCGAGCAGGTGCTGATGGCCATCGCCTACCCGGTGGCCAGCGAGAACCCGAGCCTCGATGCACCCGTGTGGCGCTACTGGCGCGACAGCTGGTCGGAGTTCCAGGTGCAGTTCGACGAGAAGGGCCTCGTGAAGGCGGTGGTGGGCGACCCTGTGGCGTTGAGCCGCGTGCTGGCGGCAGCGCCTGCGCAACAACCTTAAGTTCTCTCGCATTGCGCGTGCCTTGCACACACGCGCAATCCCTTAGAGGGTTTTGCATCGCGGGGGCAGTTATCGCCCCTATGATTTGACCGAGTGCGGCGCCCGAGCGTCGGTCGAATCGAAAACCCTTTGATGGAGTTACCCGCGATGAAACCCGTCTCCGAACTGCTCAAGCGCCATGATTCCGCAGCATGGCGCACCTCCCCCGACACCAGCGTGTTCGACGCGCTGGCCACCCTGGCCCGCTTCGAGGTGGGCGCGCTGATGGTGATGGAAGGCGAGAAGCTGGTGGGCTTTCTCTCCGAACGCGACTACACCCGCAAGGTTGCGCTGCAGGGCAAGAACTCGAAGGAAGTGAAGGTCCGCGAGATCATGACGCCCGACGTGATGACCGTCACCCCGCAGACCCGCACGCGCGCCTGCATGACGCTGATGAGCCAGCGCAAGTTTCGCCACCTGCCGGTGGTCGACGGCGACAAGGTGGTCGGCATGATCTCGATTCAAGACCTGATGGACGACATCATCTCGGACCACGAGGCCACCATCGAGCAGCTGACCACGTACATCCAGAGCTGACCCGGCTCGCCGCATTGCGGACCCTGCCCGGCACATGGGTAGGGAACAGACCTACGTGCACCGCGGCGCTTCGGCGCGCAAAGTGGGCTTTCGTTCATCCATCCAGCAGGGACATTGCATGCAGATTCAGGTCAACACGAGCAACGGCATCACCAACAAGGACGCGCTGGAGCGTTGGGCCGACACCGAGATCAAGCAGCACCTGAGCCGTTTCGTCGAGGACGTGACGCGCGTCGAGGTGCATCTGAGCGACGAGAACCACGACAAGACCGGCGGCGGCGACAAGTGCTGCGTGATGGAAGCGCGCCTGGCGCACCACCAGCCGCTGGCGGTAACACAGCACGCGGCCAGCCTCGACGAGGCCTTCCGCGGCGCGGCCGACAAGCTCAAGCGTTTGCTGGACAACACGCTGGGCCGCCTTCACAACCACCGCGACCGCGGCTCGATCCGCACCGACCCGAGCTTTATCGCGGAGTAGCCGCAGCAGCAGCGCTGCGCCTGCCGCGTTTCGGCGGCTTCAGGCTGGGCGTCTCGGCAGGAACGAGCGGCGGGCGGTGGCCGCTGGCCATCCACTCGTCGTAGAAGTCGATCTTGCGGTCGACCAGCGACAGCGCCCGCTTCCACTCGGCGATGGTCTCGGTCACGCGCTCGCGGTGGGCCGCGAGCATGTCGCGCCGCTGGCGCAGCGTGACCTTGCCCTGCACCGCCAGCGCGGTGTATTCGCGCATCTCGGCAATCGACATGCCGGTGCGGCGCAAGCGCTCCATCAGGTCGAGCCAGCCGACGTGCAGCTCGACGTACAGGCGACGGCCGCCCTCGTCGCGCGCCACGCCGGGCACGAGGCCCTGCGTTTCGTACCAGCGGATGGCGTGCACCGTGCGGCCGGTGCGCGTGGCCAGCTCGCCGATGTGAAAAGGCGTGCCCGTGTCAGCCGGCATGGGCGGCCGCCGTGGCCGAAGGCGCCTGCAGCACCTCCTGGACCAGTGCGGTGTCGAAGTACTCGGTCAGCTCTTTCACCTTGCCTCCTTCGAGTCGGTAGACGTAGCAATAGCGGTTGTTGTAGCGCTTGCCGGCCTTGGTGGGTACGTCGCCGCTGAACAGCACCACCACCCGGTCGCCCTCGGCAATGATGCGCTCGGTCTTGCTCACGTAGGGCCCCGCGAACTGCGCGAAGAGCGGGTTCAGCAGCTCTTCGCGGATCGCCTTCTTGCCCCGGTAGGTGCGCGACCACGCGGTGGAGCCTTCGAGCTTCCAGCTGGCGTCGTCGGCAAGGCTGTCGACGAAGACCTGGCCGTTGCCCTTGTCCAGCTCGTCGTGGATGCGCTGGACCAGGGCCTTGTTGTCGATCGTGTTCATGGCTTCATTTCCTTGTCTTCGATGAATGAACCGGACATCCGGTGAATTCATTGGAAATGCTCGAGTGCACTCGAGGTCAAGCGCGCCATGAACACGCGGGCCGGTCAGCCCCTCTTCGCGTTCGCCATGCCCTTGGCGACTTCGTTCGCGCCCTGCGCCGCGCCGCTTTGCGGCACGGCCTCGCCTTCGCGCTCGGTCACTTCCGACAGGCGCGCCGCCAGCTGCTCGGGCGTGTCGGCGGCAATGCCCAGCCAGGCGCCCTGCGTCAGCGTGATGTGCGCGGCCTCGAAGGTGCCTGCGCCGGCGCAGAGGATGGTGCGGTTGGGCGCGTCCTGCGCGGCCAGCACCAGCATCGCGGGCACCACGGCCTCGGGGCGGAAGGCTTCGAGCATTTCCTTGGGGAACAGGTCCTCCGTCATGCGGGTGGCGGCGGTGGGCGCCAGGCAGTTCACGCGGATGTCGTTCTTCGCGCCTTCGATGCTCAGCGTTTGCATGAGGCCCACCAGCGCGAGCTTGGCTGCGCCGTAGTTGCTCTGGCCGAAGTTGCCGTACAGGCCGGTGGACGAGGTGGTCATCACGATGCGGCCGTACTTCTGCTCGTTCATGAGCGCCCAGACGGCCTTGGTGCAGTTCACGGCGCCCATCAGGTGCACGTCGACCACCAGCTTGAAATCGGCCAGTTCCATCTTGGCGAAGCTCTTGTCGCGCAGGATGCCGGCGTTGTTCACGAGGATGTCGACGCGGCCCCAGGCATCCACGGCCTGCTTGACCATGGCCTGCACCGCCTCGAAGTCGGTGACGGATGCGCCGTTGGCAATGGCCTCGCCGCCGGCCGCCTTGATTTCGTCGACCACCGCCTGCGCGGCGCTCACCGAGCCGCCGGAGCCGTCGCGCGCGCCGCCCAGGTCGTTGACCACCACCTTGGCGCCGCGCGCCGCAAGTGCCAGCGCATGCTGGCGGCCCAGGCCGCCGCCCGCGCCGGTCACGATGGCCACGCGGCCCTTGAAGTCGATGTTGCTGCTGTTGCTGTTGCTCATGTCTCTCTGTCGCTTTCCTGGGAAGTTGCCGTTGTCCGGTTGCCGCTAAAGCGGCAGCGTGGCGTTTTACCCCAGAAAGACGCACGACCCAGTCATGCGCGCGTCAGCCGGCGTCACCCTGCATCAGCCGGGAAGGGACGCGCGCACCTGCGCACAAAAGTCCACCAGCTGATCGAGCTCGGCCGACTTGTCGAAGAAGGCATCAGCGCCCAGCTGCCGCGAACGCTCGCGCATGGCGGCGTTGGCGTAGTTGCTCAGCACGATCACCTTCTGGTGCGGCGCCCGATGGCGGCAGGCGCGGATCACGCCCAACCCGTTGCCGCGCCGCAGGAACAGGTCGACGATGGTCAGGTCCCAGTCGCCGGTGTGCTGGTGCAGCCAGGCCACGGCCTCCTCCTCGGTACTGGCGGAGGCCACCACCTTGGCGTCAGTTACGTCTTCCAGGAATCCGACGAGGTTCTCGCGAATCACGGGGCTGTCCTCGACTAGATAGGCCTTGAAAGTCATGGGGAGGTCGCGAGGTCGGTGCTTGCGCGGTGCATGGAGGCATCCTCGCAGCCCAACGGCCGCGCGCGGTGAGCCATGCAGGCCAATGCCTGTAGGCCATCGGCCAGCGCCACTGTCGGTCATCCCGTGCCTATGGGCGTCTGCCGAGCCCTGTTCCGGGCGTCGGCAACTGCTGAATACCCTGCCGGGCGGCCGCCGCGTCCTGCACCGCCATCGCGCGCTCGAAGCCTGCGCGCGAGCTCAGGCGCTTCCAATACTGCTGTACCGCGGGGCCGAAGCGCTCGTGATGGCCCAGCACCCTGGCCAGCAGCAGCGCGTAGCCGATCGAGATGTCAGCCGCCGTGAACCGGCCGGCGCATGCGAAGTCTTGCGCCTCCAGCAACCTCTCGAGCGCCCGCAGGCGCACGAAAAAGAACTGGGCGTAGTCCTCCGCGGCCTGGGGCTGGCGGCGGTCCTCCGGCTCCAGCAGCGTGTAGCGAAGCACCAGGGTCTGCGGAAAGGTCAGCGAGGCCTCGCCGAAGTGAAGCCAGTTCAGGTAGTCCCCATAACCGGCCTCCTCGCGCTCCACGTTCAGCGAGGTGGGAGCGTTGATGCTGGCCAGGTACTGGCAGATGGCCGCCGACTCGGTCATGAGCGTTTCGCCATCGACCAGCAGAGGCACCGTGCCCTGCGGGTTGATCTTGAGGTACTCGCGATGCAGCACCCGCGGCGGAAACGGCAGCATCTCCAGCCGGTAGGGAGCGCCGAGCTCCTCGAGCATCCAGAGAACGCGGAACGAACGTGCATTCGCGCAGTGGTAGAGCGTGATCATCGGATGGAGGGCTCGACGCCGGAAGTTGCCGCGCCGATGGTCGCACGCACATTCCGCGGCGCCTTGCGTCGATTGGCTGCGACGCGCGCAGCCAGTCGGCGCAAGTTTTCTTCCGCGCCGGCGAATAGCCTGCGGACTCTTGCGATAGCCGATCGCGATTGCGGAGTGTCCATGCCGTCCCTGAAATCGAAAACCCTCTTCATCACCGGTGCCAGCCGTGGCATCGGCAAGGCCATTGCCCTGAGGGCCGCGCGCGATGGCGCGAACATCGTGGTTGCGGCCAAGACGGCAACGGCCGACCCCCGCCTGCCCGGCACGATCCACAGCGCAGCCGAAGAAATCGTCGCCGCCGGCGGACAGGCCCTCGCGGTGGTGGTCGACGTGCGTGACGAAGCCCAGGTCCGCAGCGCAGTCGACGCCGCGGTGGAGCGCTTCGGCGGCATCGACATCCTGGTCAACAACGCCAGCGCGATCCACCTCGAGACTGTCGAGCGCACGCCGATGAAGCGCTACGACCTGATGTTCGAGATCAACGCACGGGGCAGCTACCTGTGCGCGCAGGCCTGCCTGCCGTATCTCGAGAAGGCGGCCAACCCGCACATCCTGACCCTGTCGCCACCGC
Source organism: Variovorax sp. YR634 (assembly GCF_900106655.1). NCBI lineage: Bacteria > Pseudomonadati > Pseudomonadota > Betaproteobacteria > Burkholderiales > Comamonadaceae > Variovorax > Variovorax sp. YR634. The sequence continues at coordinate 37,731 of NZ_FNOL01000030.1, read as the reverse complement.
TGGACATGAACCCCAAGTGGTTCGCGCGCCATGCGGCCTACACCACCTCGAAGTACGCGATGAGCATGCTCAGCCGAGGCCTCGCCGAAGAGCTGCGCGGGCGCGGCATTGCGAGCAACTCGCTGTGGCCGCGCACCGTCATCGCCACCAGCGCGCTGCGCATCGCGGCGCCCGACGTGGCGGGACAGGCCCGCCTGCCGACCATCATGGCGGACGCCGCGTGGCACATCCTGACCCGGCCGAGCCGCGAGCTCACCGGCCAGCTGCTGATCGACGAGCAGGTGCTGCGCGATGCCGGCGTCACCGACTTCGAGCCCTACCTGGTAACGCCGGGCGTCGAGCCGCTGATCGACTTTTTCGTGGAACCGTGACCAGGCCGCCGTGCCGCCCCAAGGAGACCAACGCATGCAAGCAGCCGACACCGAACGCGCAAGCATCGCCCGTATTTCGCTCGCAGACGTCGTGCGGCGCAGCGCGAGGCGAGATCCGGACAAGATCGCAGTCATCCAGGGTGATCGACGGGTCACGTTTGCAGCGCTCGATGCCGCGAGCGAGCGCGTGGGCGAGGCACTGCGCGACCATGAACTCGCCGATCGCCGCATCGCGACGATGTGCGTCAACTCGATCGAGCACCTCGCGGCCATCCAGGCCATCCACAAGTCGGGCAACGTCTGGGTGCCGGTCAATGTGCAGCTCGATGCGGCCTCGATCGAGCATGTGCTGAGTCACGCCGAAGCCAGCGCGGTCTTCATCGATGCAGCGCTGTTCGAAGTGGCGGCGCTGCGCACGCTGGTCGAGCGCCTGGGCCTGCTGACGGTGGTGATCGGCACGCAACACCAGGCTACCGCCGGCACGCTGCATTTCGACGCGCTGGCATCGCGCCCGCCGGCGCAGCCGCTGGCCGCTGCCCGTGGCGACGATGACCTCGCGCTCATCATGTACACCAGCGGCACCACGGGAAAGCAGAAGGGCGTGATGCATTCCCACCGCTCGGTCCATGGCGCGCTGCTGAGCTGCGCGCAAAGCTTCGAGGCCACCGAGCGCGATGTGGTCGTCTCGGTGCTGCCGCTTTTCCACTGCGCCCAGCACGCCATCAGCACCGGCGCATTGATGGTCGGCGCAACGCTGTGGCTCGCCAGCGGCTTCGACCCGGCGGCGATGCTGGCGGCCATCGGGCGCGAACGCATCACCTGGCTGTCGTGCCTGCCGATGATGTTCGATGCGCTGATGAAGCACCCCCAGCGCTCGCAAACCGACTTCTCTTCGCTGCGCCTGTGCATGTACGGCCTGGCGCCGATGCCGAAGAACCTGCTCGCGGACATCCAGCGCGACATGTGCCCCGACGTGCGCCTGGGCACCGGCCAGACCGAGATGTACCCGCCGACCATGGTCTACCGCGCGAGCGACCACCCGGGCAAGGACGGCAACTGCTGGGGCGTATCGGTGGCGGGGGTGGAGACCGCCGTCATGGACGACGACGGCCGGCTGCTCGGGCCGGGCCAGGTCGGCGAGATCGTCCATCGCGGGCCCAACGTCTTCCTCGGCTACCTCAAGGACCCGGAGGCCACCGCCGCGGCGCGCCGCTTCGGGTGGCACCACACCGGCGACATCGGCATGCTCGACGCCGACGGGCACATGCTGTTTCTCGACCGCAAGAAGGACATGATCAAGACCGGCGGGGAGAACGTTTCCAGCGTCAAGCTGGAGGCCGTGCTGCTCGCCCACCCCGCCGTCGGCGCCGCGGCCGTGGTGGGCCTGCCGCATCCGCACTGGGGCGAGGCGGTCGCCGCGTTCGTGGTCTTGCGCCGCAATGACGGCTCGTGCGGCGAAGACGAACTGCTGGCGTTCTGCAAGGAGCGCCTCGGCCGGTTCGAGGTACCCAAGTCGATCCGCTTCGTCGACGGGATGCCGATGACGCCGACGGGCAAGATCCAGAAATTTCAGCTGCGCACTGCCCACCTGGCGCTCTTCGAGTCCGGGGAAAGGTAGGCGCCGGGTCCGGCCACCGGGTGACGGAGCAACGCCAGACGCAGGCGTTGGCAATTCTCATGTTCATCTATCGGACAAAGCCATGGTTTCGGGAGATGGGTGCGCGAACAATGGATCGATTCATCGACCTGACGCGGGACCGCCGGGCGCCAGCCCGCCCCCCCTGAAAAACCATGTTCTTCTACTTCCCCGAAAACTACCGCTGGTCTCTCGCCGTGCTCCGCGCCATCGCCGCGGGCGGACTGTTCGGCGAAATCGACTGGGCCTGCTCCCGCCTGAAAGACGCGGCGCGGGTGCAGCCTTCCGGCGACGTGGAGGCCTGGCATCGCGCGTGGGGAGAGCTCGGGCGCCAGCTGGAGCAATCTGCCGCCGACGCCCTGTCGCGCGGCCATCGCGTCAGCGCCAGCGATTTCTCGTTGCGCGCCTCGGTCTATCACCAGTGGGCCGAGGGGCTGCTGGACCCCGACGACCCCCGCGCCGAACTTTCCTACGCCAAGCACCTGTCGTGCTTCGAGAACTTCGCGCGGAACCGCGACCCGGCCATCGAACTGGTCGACATTCCTTTCGAGGGCAGCGTGATCCCGGCCTACCTGGTGCCCGCCGTGGGCCGCAGCGGCCCGGGGCCGGTGGCACTCCTGTCTGATGGACTGGACGCCAACAAGGAAGAGATGTTCTACGTGGCGTTGAATCTCGCGCGGCGCGGAATCGCCACGCTCGCCTTCGACGGTCCGGGCCAGGGCTCGGCGCTGCGCGTGCATGGCCTGACCGCCCGCCACGATTTCGAGAAGCCGGTGACAGCCTGCGTCGACTGGCTCGTGCAGCGCCAGGACGTGGACCCTGCACGCATCGGCATGGTGGCGGCCAGCTGGGGCGGCTACTACGCACCGCGCGCCGTCGCGTTCGAAAAGCGAATCAAGGCTTGCGCCGTGATGGGCGCGGTCTTCGACACGCATGCCTGCATGGTCCGGCGCGTCGGCTACGTGCCGGGCCAGGGTGCCACGCAGCTAGGCAACAGCGCGCCACTGGGCACCACAGGCAAGCAGATCCTGCGAATCCTCGGCGTGCCCGACTGGGAAAGCGCGTTCCACAAGCTGGAGGATTTCCGCCTCGAAGGCGTGGCCAGTCGCATCGACTGCGACCTGTTCATCGTGCACGGCGCCAACGACCGGCATGCGCCGCCTTCGGAAGCCCAGCGCCTGCTGGAGGCGGTGAGTTCGCGCCGCAAGCAGCTGCGCGTGTTCACCGAAGAAGAAGGCGGTGCAGCCCACGTGAACCTCGACCGGCCGGAGCCCGCGCTGAGCCTGGTCTGCGACTGGATGGCCGAACGCCTGCAGGAGACGACGCACCATGACCACGCCTGAATCTTCCTGGATCGGTTGCGATGTGCGCGACGAGGTGGCCACCATCCGGCTGCAGCGCCCGGAAGCCGGCAACCGGCTCACCAACGCCATGGCGCTGGCGCTAGCCGAAGCGCTGGATGCCGCGTGCGACAGCCGGGTGATCGTGCTGCGCGCCGAAGGCCCTGACTTCTGCCTGGGCCGCGAGATGGCGCCGCCGCCCGGTGCCGGGGTCAATGCGGCCGACGTGCTGCGCGACGACGCGGGGCCGATCCAGAGGCTCTACGAGGCGTTCGGCCGCTGCCGCTCGCCGGTGGTCGGGATGGTGGCGGGCCGGGCATGGGGCATCGGAACGGTGCTGGCCGCGCGCTGCGATCTCACGCTGTGCGAGGAAGACAGCAGCTTCGCACTGCGCGAACTCGAACGCGGCATTCCGCCCTGCATCGCCATGGCACCGCTGCTGGACCGCATGCCGGCCAAGGCGCTGGCGCACCTGGTCTTCGGCGCGGAGCCCATCGGCGCGCGCGAGGCGCTGGCTGCGGGAATCGTGGGCCGGGTCGTCGAGAGCGGTCGACTGCAGGCCGAGGGCGATGCCCTGGTGCAGCGCCTTCTTTCCTTCCCCGTGCCGGCCATGCAGGCGGTGAAGCAGTTCCTGGCGACCGCGCCGCGCCACCACGAACCCAATGCAGTGCTCTACGGGGCGGGCCTGCTGGCCAACGTGCTGGGCTCGCGCTGAACGGCGGCGCCGGCACGGCGCGGCAAGGAAAACAAAAAAGGAGACATCACCATGCGACTTTCATTTCTTGCGCCCCTCATGGCCGCCTTCGCGCTGGCGAGCGCATGCGCGCCCGCCGCATCCGCCACCTACCCGGAAAAGCCGATCCGCATCCTTGTCGGATTTCCGGCCGGAAGCACCGGGGACCTGATCGTGCGCATCCTCGGGCCGCGCATGGGGCAGGCCCTGGGCCAGCCCGTGATCGTCGAGAACCGGCCGGGCGCGGGCAGCAGCATCGCCGCCGAAGCCGTGGCCCATGCCGCACCCGATGGCCACACGCTGCTGCTGAGCACCACCGCGAATGTCATCAACCCCAGCCTGTATCCGAATCTCCGCTTCAGTTTCGTCAAGGACCTGACGCCGGTGACGCTGCTCGCCGAAGCGCCCGCGCTGCTGATCGCGCGCGCCGACCTGCCCGCCCGCACCGTCAAGGAACTGGTTGCCGCGGCGTCCGAAGCGCCCGGCAAGTTCAGCTACGGCTCTTCGGGCAATGGCACCTTCACGCACCTCTACGGCGAGCTGTTCAACCAGTCGGCCCAGGTGCGCCTGACGCACGTGCCCTACAAGGGAGGCGCCCAGGCGCTGACCGACGTCATGGCCGGCCGGGTGGACCTGGCCTTCACGCCGGCAGCGCCGGTGATGGCGCAGGTCACCGCCGAAAAGGTCAAGGCGCTGGCGGTCATCGGCCGGCATCGCCTTGCCGCCCTGCCGCAGGTGCCGACCTTTGCGGAAGCCGGCATCGCCGGCTTCGACTCGGCACTCTGGTTCGGCCTGCATGCGCCCGCGGGCACGCCGGGCGCGGTCGTCGAACGGCTGTCCTCCGAACTGCAGAAAGTGCTTGCCGACCCCGAAGTCCGCCGGCAGCTGAGCGACCAGACCGTCGAGGCCGCCGCAAGCACACCGGCCCAGTTCGCGATCACCATCGCGAGCGAATCGTCGAAGTGGGCCAAGGTGATCGGCACCGCGGGCATCAAGATCGACTGACACGGCACGCCCGCATGGGCAAAGGAGAACGCACATGACTCTGGGCCACGAAATCCGGGGCAGCGGCCCCCAGCGGGTGATGGTCCTGCACGGCTGGTTCGGCGACCACGGCGTATGGGCGCCGACCTATCCGCTGCTGGACGGGAAAGCCTTCACGTATGCCTTTCCCGACTACCGCGGCTACGGCGCCTCCCGCGCCATCGGGGGCGAGCACACGATCGCGGAGATTGCCGCCGACAGCCTCGAACTCGCCGACCGGCTGGGGTGGGGGCGCTTCAGCCTGCTCGGCCATTCCATGGGCGGCATGGTGGCGCAGCGAGTGGCAATCGATGCGCCCGACCGCATACAGGCCGCCGTGTGCGTGACGCCGGTGCCGGCTTCCGGCGTGCCGCTGCCGGCGGAGGTCGCGGCGCTGTTCGCATCGGCGGGCAGGAGCGACGAGGCGGCACTCGGCGTGATCGAGAGCTCGCTGGGCTCGCGCCTGACGCCTGCACTGGCCCGCTCGATCCTGGCCCACCAGCGCAGCACCTCCGAGCCCGTCGCCTTCGAGGACTACTTCGGCGCATTCTCGAAAACCGATTTCTCCGACAGGGCTGCGGGGCTGCGCGCGCCGCTGATGGTGCTGGTGGGCGAGCACGACGGGGGCGTGTCTTCCGACTTCGTGCAAGCCACCTTCCCCCGCATGTACCCGCACGCGCAGATCGAGACGCTGCCGAATGCCGGCCACTACCCGATGCTCGAAACGCCGGCGTATCTCGTGACGCGGGTCGAAGCCTTCCTGCGGCAGCACGGCGGCGGCTGAAGAAGCAGCCAGCCGCCTCAGGTCTTGCGCTTGCGCAGCAGCACCTCCACCGACTGCGTGGCACTGCGCAGCATCTCGGCCACCTGCTCGATGCGCCGCTGGCTCAGCCGCTGCGACAGGGCGGCAACGCTCAGCGCGCCCACGGCCTGCCCCATCGAATCCCTGAAGGGCACGCCGACCGCCTTGACGCCCAGGCTCACACGGTTCTGGATCACCGCGGCGCCCATGGCGCGCGTCTGCAAACAGGCCTGCGCCAGATCCTGCGGCGACAACTTTCCGAAGGCCGCCAGGCTCGGCCCCACCCTTTCGATGATGTGGGCCCGCTCTTCGTCGTCGATGGCCGACAGGATCGCGAGCCCGCCGGCGCCCACGCCCAGCGGGCGCCGGCTGCCGACCTCGAGCACCAGCGCGCGGACGGGAAAGGCCCCCTCGCGGCGGTGCATGCAGACCGCATCGAAGCTGCTGCGCACGACCAGGTAGACGGTGTCGCCCGTCTCCTGCGCCAGCGTGCCCATCGCAGGGTCGCACAGGTCGCGGATGTCGTGCATGGTCGAGCCGGCCACGCCGAGTTCGAATGCCAGGGGCCCGAGCTTGTAGCGCCGGAGCTCATCGTTGAAGACTGCCAGTCGTTCCGCGGCCAGCTGCCCCAGGATGCGATGCACCGATGGATGCGGGATCTGCGATTTCTCGGACAGTTCGGTCAGCGCCAACCCGCGAGGGCCAGCGGTGGCCAGCAATTTGAGAATCACCACGCCTCGTTTCAGCGAGCCTGCATCGGAGGGCGTTTTCATGTTCGATTGATGGACAAACGACTGGTTTGAAGCGAGTCATTAGAAAACAATTCCCGCTGGAGCCATAGCGGCGCCCCGTCTATCGGACACCACTCTTGCCGAACGGCGAGACGAGCGACGGAACCCAACGATCAAGGGCAGTCATGAAAAAGCACAGGGCGCTTTGCGGGAGGTTTCGATGAGCACGATGCAGGAATGCGCTCTGGCGCTGAAAGACAGGGTCGCCGTCGTCACCGGCGGCAGCAGCGGCATCGGCGCCGCCTGCGTGCGTGCGCTGGCGGACGCTGGAGCGACGGTCGTCATCGGCTACAACGAAGGCGCGGAGCGTGCACAGGCACTGCGCGCCGAACTGCCAGGCGATGGCCACAGCACGCTGCGGATTCCGCTGACCGACAGCGCGGCGCACGCCGCCATGGCGGACACCCTGCATCGCAGCTTCGGCCGCGTCGACGTGCTCGTGAATTCCGCCGGCTTCACGCATCGCATTGCGCACGGCGACCTGGATGCGCTGGCACCAGCGCTGTTCGACGAAATACTCGCAGCCAACGTCGGCGGCCCGTATGCCATCACGCGTGCGCTCATGCCGCTGCTGAGTGCGTCCACCGATGCGGTCGTCGTCAACGTGTCTTCCGTGTCCGCCTTCACGGGCCTGGGCAGCAACATCGCCTACTGCGCGGCCAAGGCGGCGCTCGACACCATGACCGTGTCGATGGCAAGAGCCTTCGGCCCCGTGCGCTTCGTCAGCGTTTCGCCCGCGGCGGTCGACACCGATTTCGTTCGCGGCCGCAACCGCGACGACCTGCTCAAGAAGGCGGCCGCCACGCCGCTCGGGCGCATCGTCACGCCGCAGGACGTGGCGCTCGCCGTGCTGGCCTGCGTGACGCACCTGCGCACGGCCACGGGCACGCGGATCGTCATCGACGGAGGGCACAGCCTGTGACCGCCGGACCCGACACGACCGCCCGCATGCTCGTGGAGCAACGCACCTACACCACCCATCCCGGCCAGTGGCGGGCCTACCTGTCGCTGTACGAGGCCAAGGGCCTGGCAATACAGCGCCGCATCCTCGGCCGCATGGTTGGCTACTACCGCACCGAAACCGGCCCGCTCAACCAGGTGATCCACATGTGGGCCTACGTGGACATGAACGAGCGCGCCGAGCGGCGGGAGCTCCTGATGGCCGACCCGGCATGGAAGGCCTACGTGGTGGAAATGCTTCCGCTGCTGCAGAGCCAGGAATCGAAGATCCTGCTTCCGGCGCCCTTCTTCACGCCCCGGTGGCAGGACTGACGACCGCATCGATCCGGAACAAAGGATGGAGACACCATGACAACGCTCGACTACCAGAGCGGATTCGGCAACCAGTTCGCCAGCGAGGCGCTCCCGGGCGCCCTGCCCGTCGGGCACAACTCGCCGCAGCAGGCGCCGCTGGGCCTGTATGCCGAGCTGCTGTCGGGCACGGCCTTCACGGCGCCGCGCGACCACAACCGGCGCACCTGGATGTACAGGAGGCGCCCCAGCGCCATGCACGAGGCCTTCGCGCGCATCGACGACGGCAACTGGCGCAGCGGACCATTCACCGAAGCGGAAACACCGGCCAACCGGCTGCGCTGGAACCCCTGGCCGATGCCGGCCGGGGACGCGGACTTCGTCGACGGCATGCTGACCATCGCCGGCAACGGCGACCCGCACGCGCAGACAGGCTCGGCAGTGCATGTCTATCGCGCGAACCGCTCGATGGACGGGCGCTACCTCGCGAACTCCGACGGCGAACTGCTGATCGTGCCGCAGCATGGCGCGCTGCTGCTCCATACCGAACTGGGCCGCCTGCACGTCGCCCCCGGCGAGATCGCGCTGGTGCCGCGGGGCATGCGGTTTCGCGTCGCGCTGCAGGAGGGCGAGGGCGAAGGCGAGGCGCGGGGCTATGTCTGCGAGAACTACGGTGCGCCCTTTCGCCTGCCGGAGCTGGGGCCGATCGGGTCGAACGGGCTGGCCAATGCACGCGACTTCCTGGCGCCCATGGCGGCCTTCGAGGAAGACGCCGGCCCCGTGCGCATCGTCAACAAGTTCATGGGCCACCTCTGGGAAGGCACGCAGGCCGGCACGCCGCTGAACGTGGTCGCGTGGCACGGCAACCTGACTCCCTGCAAGTACGACCTGGCGCGGTTCATGGCCATCGGCACGATCAGCTTCGACCATCCCGATCCGTCGATCTACACGGTGCTGACCTCCGGCACCGACACGCCCGGCGTTGCCAACTGCGATTTCGTGATCTTCCCGCCGCGCTGGCTGGTGGCGGAAGACACCTTCCGCCCGCCCTGGTTCCACCGCAACGTGATGAGCGAACTGATGGGGCTGGTGCGCGGCGTGTACGACGCGAAGGCCGAAGGCTTCGTGCCCGGCGGCGTGAGCCTGCACAACTGCATGCTGCCGCACGGGCCGGACGCCGCCACCTTCGAGCGGGCAAGCACGGCCGAACTCAAGCCGCACCGCCTCGACAACACGCTGGCCTTCATGTTCGAGAGCCGCCACGTGTTCGGCCCACGGCGCAAGCGCTTGGCGCCGCCAATCTGCAGCCGGACTACGACGCGGTATGGCACGGGTTCAGGGCCGCCAAGGCCTGACGGAAAGAGACAACGACCATGACGGCTTTCACCCGGCGCGACTTCGTCGTCGCCACCGCCTCCGCACTCGCGCTGCAGCCCCCGGCTCGCGCGCAGAGCGACTACCCCAGCCACCCGATACAGCTTTGCCACGGATTCGGTGCAGGCGGCAACGCCGATGTCGTCTCGCGCCTGCTCGCGCAGAAGATGCAGGAGACGCTGAAGCAGCCCGTGGTCGTCGATATCAAGAGCGGCGCGGGCGGCCTGATCGCCACGGACTTCGTGGCCAAGGCCCGGCCCGATGGCTACAACATCGTCATGCTCACCGGCGCGCACACAGTGTCGGCCGCGCTGCGCAAGACGCTGCCCTACGAACCGGTGAAGGACTTCGCATTCGTCTCGACCGTGACGAGCTTTCCCTTCGTCATCGCCGTGCGCGCGGAGCATCCGGCCAGGAATCTCGCGGAACTGCTAGCCACTGCGCGGCAGGCGCCGGAGCGGGTCACATTCACTTCGGTGGGCGTGGGCTCGACGCAGCACATGGTCGGGGAACTGCTGGGCGTCAGCGCCGGCGTCAGGCTGCTGCACGTGCCCTATCGCGGCGGCGGCGCACCGGTGCAGGCGGTGATCGCGGGCGACGTCGACATCCTGGCGGACACGCTGACCGTTGCAACGCCGCACATCCAGTCTGGCCGGCTACGTGCGCTGGCGGTCACCAGCGCACAACCCTGGCCGTCGATGCCGGAGGTGCCTGCCGTCGCGAGCGTGCTGAAGGGCTTCGAGATCCGCTCCTGGCTGGGACTCGCGGCGCCCGGTGGCACGCCGCCGCAGGTGATCGAGCGCCTTGATCGCAGCGTGCGAGCGGCGCTCGGCGACCCGGGCGTCAAGGCAACGCTGGCATCACTGGGCAGCGAACCCGCGCCCTCTTCGCCCGTCCAGATGAAGTCGATGATCGAACGCGAGATCAAGCGCTGGAGCGAGGTCGTCGCCCAGGCCGGGATTCCCCGGCAATAAGCCTCAGGCAGCGACCGCCATGCGGCCGCGCGCCATGCCCAGCCGCGCGGGCGAGACGTACTGCTCGCGGTAGATCTCGAAGGGCATGGTGTCGGCCGCCTCGATGCGCTTCTGCTCCTGGATCGACTCGGCAGTCATCTGCTCGAACTCGGCCTGTTGCGCTGCCGAGAACGGCAGGCCCAGCAGTGCGGCGCGGGTCTGCTCCGACTGGGCACGCACGAAGCCGATGAAGGAGTTGCCGTGGTCTTTCTCGATGGCCGCGAGCACGCGGGCCGAGGGCAGGCTGTCGGGGTTCTGCAGCGCGGCCCTGGCGGCGCGCACTGCGTCGGCATGCGCCGTGCCACCCTGCGCCGCGTCGAGCGCGGCGGCAATGGGCAGGCACTGCTCGACCAGCTCCAGGCCCCATTCGGCCAGCGCCACTTCGCGTCCGTCGCGCTGCAGCTTCAGGCCCGGCTCGCGGCCGCGCGCGGCCGTGAGGTGCTGGTTGTGCGCGAGGTCGGCGATTTCCTGCGGCGTGTCGTCGGGGCTGTCGCTCAGCAGGCAGTGCAGCAGGAACACGTCGATGAAGCGCATGGTCTGCGCGTTGATGCCGACGGTCTCGAAGGGGTCGAGGTCCATCAGGCGCACTTCGACGTATTCCACGCCGCGCTCGCGCAGCGCATGCAGCGGGCGCTCGCCGGGGTTGATCACGCGCTTGGGGCGGATGGTGCCGTAGAACTCGTTCTCGATCTGCAGCAGGCTGGTGCCCAGCTGGTTGTAGTCGCCGCCGAGGTTGCGGATGCCAATGGATTCGTAGGCCGCCCACGGGCGCGTGAGCGCGTCCTGCAGCGAAGCGCCGTAGCCGTCGAGGCTGTTGTAGCTCACGGCCAGCGAGGCCTGCGCGTCGCTCTGGTAGCCCAGGCGGCCCATGCGCAGCGAGGTGCCGTGCGGCATGAACATGCTGCCGTCGCCCAGCGGCTGCAGCTCGTGCGGGCGGCCCGCCACGAAGCTCGAACACAGGGCCGGCGAGGCGCCGAACAGGTACAGCAGCAGGAAGGCCTGGCGGCGGAAATTGCGAATCAGCGCGAAATACTGTTCGCTCGACACGTCGGGCAGCGACCAGTTGTAGTGAATGCCCGAGATGGTCTGCATGCGGCGGCCATAGCGGTGACTCAGGCCCATGCGGTAGACGCTCTTGGCGCGGCCCACGTTCGACGAGCCGTAGCGGCCGATCGGAATGGTCTCGTCGGTCGGCAGGCCGCAGGGCATGCTCGACACCCACAGGCGCTCGTCGCCCAGGCCGTCGAGCACCCGGTAGGTGAACTGGTGCACCCGCGTGAGCTCTTCGAGCGCCGATTCGACGTTCGCGTGCACGCCCGTGATGAGTTCGAGCTGCGATTCGCTGAAGTCGGTCGTGATGTGCGGATGCGTGAGCGCGGAGCCCAGGGCCACGGGATGCGGCGTCAGCGCGAGCTTGCCGTCCGGCAGAGCGCGCAGGCTTTCCTTCTCGATGCCACGTCGCATGCCCTGGAGGCGTGCGGCTGAAAGTGCACCCAACCTCTCCAGCAATCTGTTGCTCATATTGTTATGACCCATCAATCTTCTGAGGGGCTGGAAGGTAGCACGGGCACGCGGGCATTGCTCGTGCAGGGAATCCCGAGGCAGGCTACCCTGTGGTTCGCTATGTTTTTGATAGCTATCTGCATAGACGACGCGCCAGTGAACGGCCCCGATGGCTGGTGAATTTCAGGCCTTGGCGCGCCCGGCCGACAGGTCGATCTCGTCCGACTGGTAGACGTGTATCTCCGGCGTGCCGTCGGCCATGGCCGCCAGCGCCTTGCCGAAGGCGCGCGAGGCGTCCACGCGAAAGTGCGTCTGCAGCGCGGCCATGTCGCTCCAGCGCTCCACGAAGGTCAGTCGCAGCGGGTCCTGCACGTCGGTCGTGACTTCATGCGAAATGCAGCCGGCTTCGGTGCGCGAGCGCAGCACGTGCTCGGTGCTGATGGCGAGCATGGCCTGCAGGGTGTCGGGCTTTGCCAGGGCGTGTCCGATGACCAGGATCATTTTCTTGTCTCCTTCGACGAAGTTCAGCCGAGCACCCGCAGCAGGAAGCGGTTCAGATCGGCGATTTCTTCCATGCACACCGAGTGCGCCATCGTGTATTCGTGCCACTCGACGGTATAGCCCAAGGCGGCCAGCGCGTCGCGCGAGCGCATCGCCGCGGCAAGGGGCACCACGGGGTCTTGCCGGCCATGGGCGAGGAACACGGGCGTTTCGTGGTTGGCCGCGTGGCGTTCGGCCGCCGTGGTGGCCGCGATCGGCAGGTAGCCGGAGAGGCCGACGATGCCGGCCAGCCGCTCGGTGTGGCGCAGGCCAGTCATCAGCGCCATCGCGCAGCCCTGCGAGAAGCCGGCCACCACGATGCGCTCGGCGGCGATGCCGCGGGCTTTTTCACTGGCGATGATCGCCTCGATGGTCGCCTGCGAGCGGCGCAGTCCGGCCTCGTCTTCCTGCGCTGCCAGGTCGGGCAAGGCGATGTCGTACCAAGCCGGCATCTGGTAGCCGCCGTTGATGGTCACGGGCATGACCGGCGCATTGGGGAACACGAAGCGCACCGGGCCCACGGCAGAGAGCTCGAGTTCGTTCGCAATGGGCACGAAGTCGTTGCCGTCGGCGCCGAGGCCGTGCATCACGATCACCGTGGCGGTGGGGTTGGGGGCGGTTTCGATCTCGATGGGAGGACGGGACATGGTCGGGCAAAGGTATTCAGGAACGCGGATGACCGCACCTTAGCGCATCCGGGGCCTGCCCAAGGCACGGAAACGGCCGGTTGGCTGACTTGCACATCGTTGCGATGTGCCACCGTGCGGTTGCCCGGGCAGGCGACTGTCTGACTGTCTGTTACTCGGCCTTGATGCCCACGGCCTTCACGATCTGCGCATAGCGCTCGTATTCGGCCGCCACCTGCGTCTGGAACTGCCGTTGCGGATGGCCCGTGGCCTCGATGCCCTGCACCGCGAGTTCTGCACGGGCGGCCGGAGCCTGCACGATGCGCCCCGCCTCCGCCGCGATGGCGTCGAGTACCGGCTGCGGCGTGCGCGCCGGCGCGAACAGCCCGAACCATGTGCCCGAGCGGTAGCCCGCATAGCTTTCGCCCACGGTCGGCACTTCGGGCAGCAGCGCATGGCGCCTCTCGCCGCTGGTGCCCAGCGCCACCAGCCGGCCGCTGCGGATGTGGGGCAGCGCGGGGCCGACCGCGATGAACATCACGTCGACCTGCTCCGCGATCACGTCCTGCATGCCCAGCGGGCCGCCACGGTACGGGATGTGCGTGACGTAGATGCCGGCCTTCTGCTTCAGCAGCTCCATGCTCAGCTGCTGCGGGCTGCCGTTGCCGGCCGAGGCGTAGTTGATGCGCCCAGGATGCGCCTTGGCCGCGCGAACGAAGTCGGCCACCGTGTGGAAGCCGGTCTTCGGGTTGGCGACCAGCACGAAGTCGATCTGCCCGAGCGACACCACCGGCACCAGGTCGCGCCGGGCGTCATAGGGCAATCCGGCCTGGATGTTGGGGAGGATGGTGATGGGGCCGTCCGCGCCCACCAGCAGCGAGTAGCCGTCGGGCTGCGCCTTGGCCAGCCCATCGGCGGCCAGGATGCCGGCCGCGCCCGCGCGGTTGTCGACCACCACCGGCTGCTTCCATTGCTCCGACAGGCGCTGCGCCAGGTAGCGCGCCAGCACGTCGGGCGAACTGCCGGGCGTATTCGCGACCGTGATGTGCACGGGCTTCGACGGGTAGGCCGCCGCCGGTTGCGCCTGCGCGGCCGCGGTCAACGAAGCGCAGGCCCACAGGGCAAAGACCGGCTTGAGCAGCTTCGACAGGAAATGGGCACGCATGGCGAACTTTCGGTTGCAGGAGGCAAAGCGCGCGATTCTGTCGCGCCCTCGCCCGCAAACGAACGACCCATTTGTCAGATGCTTAGGCTGGTTCCGGCATATGCAGCGAGCCGAACTCTCCCAGCTGCCGGTAGAAGGCATCGACCTGCTGCTGTGCCCCCTCGCGCATCGCCGCATTGCGCCGCGCGCAGCTCTCGGCATCTTCCATCGCCCCCGCCTCGCCCACCTTGCGCGAGGCGTCTTGCACGAAGCGGCACATCGGGTAGCGGCGTTCGCCGAAGGCGCGCAGCGTGGCGTCGGCGATGCCGTGCCGCGCGAGCATGTCGGCCAGCACCACCGCGTCTTCCACCGCCATCGCCCCGCCCTGCCCCATGAAGGGCGTCGAGGCATGCGCCGCGTCGCCGATCAGCAGCACGCGGCCCGCGTGCCAGGGCAGCGGCGTGTGCACCTCCTCGACGGCCGTGTAGAGCACTTCGGAATCCGCGCCTAACTGGTCCAGAAACTGCCGCGCCGGGCCGCCGAACTCGGCGAAGCGCTCGCGCATCTGCCCTGGCCAGGTCTCCTTCGGATACCAGCGGCCGGCGAGCTCGCTGACCGTGCCGAAGATGTAGAGCCTGTCGTCGCTGATCGGCATGATGCCCAACCGCTTGCCGACGCCCATCATCATGATCTTGGCGTCCAGCGCACGCGGCCGCTCGTGCACGCTGCGCCAGACGCCGAAGCCGGTGTAGCGCGGTGCGACGGGGCCGGCGACGGCCTCACGCACCTGCGAGCGGATGCCGTCTGCGCCAATGACGAGGTCGAAGCGCTGTGCCGTGCCGTCCGAAAACATGACCTCCGCGCGATCGCTGCCGCCGGGCGAATCGATCTCCGCGACCGTCGTCGCCAGCCGTATCTCCACGCCCAACGCATCGAGCCGCGCGGCCAGGATGCGGTGCATCTCCGCGCGCCTGATGCCCACGATAGGCGCCGAGCCGCCGCTGGAGCGCGGATAGAACACATCGACGATGGGCTCGCCGTGGTGGTCGAGGTAGACATTGCGGCCGTCCTCTATGGCAAAGCCCGCGTCGAGGATGCCGGGCAGAACACCGACCTTGCGCAGCGCCTCGAGCCCGTTGCCGTAGATGAAGATGCCCGAGCTCTGGAAGCGCCACTCGGCCTGCTTCTCGACCAGCGTGACGCGAAAGCCCTTGCCGGCCAACGAGATGGCGGCCGAGCAGCCCGCGATGCCCGCGCCGACGATCAATACCCTTGCTGCCTGTGTCATGCCGTGCTCACAGCTGCGTCCGCACGGACCACAGCTCGGGAAAGAATCGGTGATCGACCACGCTGCGCAGCCAACCCACGCCGGCCGAACCGCCCGTGCCCGGCTTGAAGCCCAGGATGCGTTCGACCGACACGAAATGCCGCCAGCGGTACTGCGAGAACACATCGGCGATGTCCATCAGCGCCTCGCCCAGCCGGTATAGGTCGTTCTCCGGCGTCGGATCGCCGTACACCCACAGCCACGCCGCCTCGACGCCCGGGTTCGGCACATAGGGCGCCGACCAGTCGCGCGCCAGCGCCTCGGGGGGCACGGCGATGTCGCGCCGGTGCAGCAGCGCCAGCACGTCGTCGTACAGGCTCGGTGAATTCAGCGCGCGCTCCATGTAGGGCCACACGTCGGGGTTGTTCGCATGCGCGCGCGCCAGCGGAATCGACTTGTTGCCGAGGATGAATTCAACGTGCCGGTACATGTACGACTGCTGCCCCGAGGCAATGCCCAGCGTGTTGCGGAACTGGTTGAACTCGTGCGGCGTGATGGTCGAGAGCACGTCCCAGGTCTTGCCAAGGAATTCGAGCAGCGCGCGCACGCGCGGCACCAATTGCAGCGCACCGGCCACGTCGTCGCCCCGGATGCGCACCTGCATGTTGGCCAGCTCGTAGTGGATGGCCTTGAAGCTCAGCTCCTTGCAGTGCGTGATGCACATGAAGACCATCTCGTCGTGGCCTTCGCTGCGCATGTGCTGCAGGCTCAGCAGCAGGTCGTTGCGCTGGTGCTCCAGGTAGGGGTTGCTGCTGCCTTCGAAGGCCACCAGTGGCTCACCATCGGTGTTTTGCACGGTGGCCGCGCGCTGCTGGTTGTCGCCGGTGGCGATGGGCTTCACCAGCGACAGCTCGAGCACGGGGTTGCGCACTTCGGGAATGACTCTTTTGCGTGGGGTTGCCATGCGCCGATTGTTCGACCCGCACGCCGCCGCCTCAACCTCCGGCAGGCCGGATTTGGGCACCGACCGTCCGGGACGGCAGATTCAGTCGGATTCGGGTCCGCCCTGCTGGCGGGCGTACGCGCTCGGGGTCATGCCCGTCCAGCGCTGGAAGGCGCGCGAGAACGCCTTCTCCGACGCATAGCCGACCGCCTCGGCCACCTGGTGCAGGCTCAGCTGCCGGTTCTTGAGTTTCTCGGCCGCCAGCGTCATGCGGTACGAGCCCAGGTAATGCATGGGCGTGACGCCCACGAGCGCGCGAAAGCGCTCGCTGAAGATGGTGCGCGACAGGTAGCTGGCCTGCGCCAGCGTGGCAACCGACCACGGATGCTCGGGCCGCTCGTGCATCAGCGACATCGCACGGGCGATGCTTTCGTCGTCCAGCCCGCGCAGCCTGCCGACCTGCCCCGTCTGGCTCTGCGCCTGCGGCTGGGCATAGAGGTGCTCGCACAGGATGTGCACCAGCAGCAGGTCGGCCATGCGCGCCGCCGACAGCTGCCAGCCCGGGCGCTGGGCCACGGTTTCGTTCACCAGCGATTCCATGGCCTGCGCCAGCGAGGCGGTGGTGGGAATCTGCGCCTGCCGAAGCACGATCAGCGACGGCAGGCTGCCGATGATCGAGCCCAGGCCCTGTGCGGGCATCCACAGGTGCAACGAGAACAGCTCGGTGACCGGGCCGCCGCCGCCATGCGAGAACACGATGGGGTGGTCGCCGTGCCGGCCGATCGAATGCGCCTCGATCAGCTCGCGGAAAGGCATCGCATCGAGCCCCGGCGCGGACGACACGGTGTGCGCCCCGCCTTGCGGCAGCATCGCGATGTCGTGCGGCGCCACCTGCACCGGCTCGGCGCCGTCCACTGCAACCCAGTAGGGTGCGCCGGTGCACATGCGGATCAGCGGACCGGCCACGCCGGTCGAATGCAGCGCCCAGGGAGCAGAGAGCGAAAACCGCGCAGTCACCGCCCTTTCTGACTTGTACGTCGCAAGCACATGGCTGAGTACGTCGCCGCCCCGCTCTGTGTCCATGCTGTTCGTGCCGCCCGGTGGTGTGTCTCGATGGCGGCGATTATCTGGCATGCCAGGCGGGCGATTGCGCCCCGCGCTACCCAAGGCGCCCCGGGATGCAACACAATGGCGTTTCGCAAGAAGACCGCATGAAGACAACGACCTCGCACCCGAAGCCCCCTCGCGCCGCCCCGTTCGACAGCGAAACGCTGCTTCGCGACAACGGCCTGCGCGTCACGCGCGCCGCGCAGACCGTGCTCGAGCTGATCGAACACAGCTCGCAACCCCTGACGCACGAAGAAGTGGCCTCGGCCTACACCACCGCCACCGGCGAAACGCCCGACCGCGTGACGGTCTACCGCGTGCTCGACCGGCTGGTCGAGGCCGGCCTGTGCGACCGCCGCGTGGGCCCCGACCGCGTCAACCGCTTCTCGCGCCATGTGGAGGCCGAGTCGGGCAACACCTTCGAGTGCGACCAGTGCCACAAGGTGCTGGCGCTGCCGTCCGATCCGGAACTGCCGAAGGTGATGGGCCGGCTGGGGCGGGCCTTGCGCAAGCAGGGCATCGACACCCGCCACACTGCGCTGACCCTCCACGGCACCTGCGGCGACTGCGCCCGCTAGGCTTTTCTCACACGTTCCACGAGGGGAACGGATCCGGAAAGTTCTGCCACCACGAGGCGCCGAAGCGCATCTCGTTTTCCGTGAGCAGGCACTCGTCGAGCCGGGCGCGCAACGCGTCTTCGTCCATGCCGATGCCGATCAGCACCAGCTCCTGCCGCGCGTCACCCGTGGCCGGGTCCCAGTTCTTGTGGATCAGTTCCAGCGCATCCGGCTCGGTCGGCCAGTGCTCGCGCGGCACTGCGGCCCACCAGAAACCCGCCGCGCCATAGCGGCAGGCGCCGCCGGCCTGCGACCACGAGCCCGCACGCGTGGCGCGACTTGCAAGCCAGAAGAAGCCCTTGGAGCGCACCACTCCTTCCCATTCGCTTTGCACCAGCTTCCAGAATCGCATCGGGTGAAACGGGATGCGCGAGCGGTAGACAAAGCTGCGAATGCCGTATTCCTCCGATTCGGGCACGTGCTCGCCGCGCAGTTCGGCCAGCCAGCCGGGCGCCTGCTCGGCTTGCTCGAAGTCGAACAGGCCAGTGTCGAGCACGCGGTCGAGCGCCACGCGGCCGAACTCCGACACCTCGATGCGGGCGCGCGGGTTCAGGCTGCGCAAGATGGCCATCAGCCGTTCGCGCTCCTCGGGCGTGACGAGGTCGGTCTTGTTGACCACCAGTACGTCGCAGAACTCGATCTGCTCGATCAGCAGGTCGACCACCGTGCGCGTGTCCTCGTCGCCGAGCGACTGGCCGCGCTGGCCGAGGCTGTCGGGCGAGCCGTAGTCGCGCAGGAAGTTGAAGGCGTCGACCACCGTCACCATGGTGTCGAGCCGGGCCACGTCGGCCAGGCTCTTGCCGTCTTCGCTGGCGAAGGTGAAGGTCTCGGCCACGGGCAGCGGCTCTGAAATGCCTGTGGACTCGATCACCAGTTGGTCGAAGCGCCCCTCCTTCGCGAGCCGGTTGACCTCGATCAGCAGGTCTTCGCGCAGCGTGCAGCAGATGCAGCCGTTGCTCATCTCGACCAGCTTCTCGTCGGTGCGAGAAAGCTCGGCGCCGCCGTCGCGCACCAGCGCGGCGTCGATGTTGACCTCGCTCATGTCGTTGACGATGACCGCCACGCGGCGGCCCTCGCGGTTGTGGAGGATGTGGTTCAGCAGCGTGGTCTTGCCGGCGCCAAGAAAGCCGGAGAGCACGGTAACGGGGAGGCGGTCAACCATGGGGCAGGCTCCATATATGCAACAGGATTGCATTATATGGATCAACGCAACCTTGTTGCGTTTTACTGCCGAGCCCCGGTCGCCATCGACCGTTCGCCTACCATCCGGAAAATGACCTCCGAACCCCGCACGCCTTTGCAACTCGTCTGGCCTTCGCACGAACACCTCGCCGGCTACATCGCCGCGCTGGAACGCGGCTGGTCGCCCAACAACCTGCGGCCCGAAGCCGGCCAGGAAGAACTGGCGCAGATCCACGCCGACCCCGAACGCTTTCTGGCCAGCCTCGTCGACCCCGAAGCCAAGGGCCCGCCAGTCGCGCTGCCCGGCGGAGGCACCGTGCCCCGCCTGCCAGGCTACCGGCGCTGGATGTGGGACGGCGAGTTCTGCGGCAGCATTCAGCTACGCTGGCAGCCTGGCACCAACGCCCTGCCCATCTACTGCCTTGGCCACATCGGCTACGGCGTGGTCCCGTGGAAGGGCAACCGAGGCTACGCCAAGGCTGCGCTGCGCGCGCTGCTGCCCGAGGCGCGCACCAGGGGCCTCGATCACGTCGACATCACGACCAGCCCCGAAAACCTCGCCTCGCAGCAGGTGATCCGCGCCAACGGTGGCGTGCTGGTGGAAGAGTTCGTCAAGCTACCCGAGCTCGGCGGCACGCCTGAACTGCGCTTTCGCATCGACGTGCGGGAGCTCCGGTAGCGCTACATCTCGAAGGCCTCGACCTGCCTGCCGTCGATGTCGGTAAAGCCGTATTCGCGCGCCAGGTCGGCCACGCGCAGTACCTCGCCGCTCTTGTCCATCACCCGCGCATCGCCGGCCAGCGCCGCGATCGCCCGTCCCAGGTAGCGCGGCGACTCGGTGCGCGCCAGCGCGGGCCGCTCATGCCAGTGCGCCTCATCGGTCTTGTGGCCGGCCAGCACGAACTCCGTGCGCATCCAGCCGGGCGACACGGCAATGGAGGCGACGTTGTGCGACCGCAGGTCTTGCGCCATGCCGAATGCCAGCCGGGTCATCGAAGCCTTCGCCAGGTCGTAGAAGAGGCTGCCGCGCAGATAGTGGTCGCGGTCCCAGAAGGTGGTGGTGAGGATCAGCCCCTTTTTCTGTCGCACCATCAGCGGCGCGGCACAGCGGCTGGCCACGAGGTGGTTGCGCACGCCGCGGTCGAACATCGAATCCCAGTTCGACAGCGGGTGCTCCCAGAAAGGCGCGTCGAACACGCCATTGAAGGTCTCGTGGCCACCCCAGGCGTTGTTCACCAGCAGGTCGATGCGGCCTGCCTCGCGCTCCACGCGGGCGATGAGCGCCGCCACTTCTTCTTCGCGGGTGTGGTCGCACTGCACGGCGATGCCGTGTCCGCCCATGCGGGTGAGTTCGTCTGCGGTGTCGTCGATGCTGCCGGGCACGGCCTGCATATCAGACAGGGCCAGCAACTGGCCGTAGGTTTGCGCGGGCCGTTCGCGCGTGCTGCGCCCGGTGACGTACACCGTGGCTCCGGCGGCGCCCAGTTCCAGCGCGATGCCGCGCCCTGCTCCTCGACTCGCGCCAGTCACCACTGCCACGCAATCCTTCAACGGGCGACGGGTGTTTTCGTTCTGCATGTTCGGTTGCTCCTTCGATCTGCCTTGTGCAAGAGCGGACGAAGATAGTGCGCGCTCAACACGCCGTCTTGGAAGAACCCGAAACGGCGTGCCCCATGAACTCCGTCGGCGTAACGCCGCAGAGCGCGCGGAACTCGTTGACCAGGTGCGACTGGTCGTAGAAGCCGCTGTCGAGCGCTACGTCAGCCCACGCGGGCGACGACTGCAGCCGCAGCGCGCGCAGACAACCATGCATGCGCGCGAGCCGGCTCCAGGCGCGCGGCGAAAGGCCCACATGGGCATGAAAGAGCTGCTGCAGTCGCCGTTCGCCAACGCCGACGGTCGTTGCCACCTCGCGCAAGGAGCGACGCCCATCGGATGCGGCGATGAGCTGGGCGGCATGCATGGCAGCGGCTGTGTTGCCTGCAGCGGCGCTGCTGTCGCGAAGCCGGCGTTGCAGAACGGCGTGCAGCAGCGTCACTCGTGTCGCATCGTCCGGCGCCTCGGCCATGCGCCCCAGCAGCTCGGTGCCTTCGCCCTGCCACAGCGCATCGAGGTGCACGGCGCTGCCGCCGATCTCGCCCACTGGAAACCCCAGCAGCGCAGCGGCGGCACCAGGGCGCAGGGTGACGGAGAGCCCCTCCACCTTGCGCCGCATGCGCACCACCACAGGCGCGGCCGAAGCGCCAATGGCTTCCACCGCCAGCCCCTCGCCTTCACCGGCGGACGGTGCATCGCCGAGGTTGAACACCAGCCGCACCGCGCCGTCCGGCAGCACGCGTTCGCGCACCTCGTGCCCTTCGGCGAAGGTCTCGCTGTACAGCATGATGTGCGAGACGTGGCCGCGCAGCGCAGCCCCAACCGGGAACGCGCGCAACGTACCCGCAGGCACGCCAGATTCCGGCCCGTGCAAGGGGTCGTCGTCGAGGCGAAGGAAGAGGCGTTCGGCCATGGCAGTCCATTGTGATGAAAACCCCGCCCGGGTGCGAGCCAGCCGCGGTCGCCGAAAATCGACCGCTTCGCCCGCACACACGAATGCCCGCCACCGCCCTCCCCGTTCTCTATTCATTCCGCCGTTGCCCCTATGCGATGCGGGCCCGGCTCGCGCTGATTGCGAGCGGCCAGCGCTGCGAGCTGCGCGAGGTGGTGCTGAAGAACAAGCCGACCGAGATGCTCGCGGCCTCGCCCAAGGCCACGGTGCCCGTGCTGCTGACCGAAGACGGCACGGTGCTGGAGCAGAGCCTCGACGTGATGCTGTGGGCCCTGCGGCGCAACGATCCGCTGCGCTGGCTGCAGCCCGGAACCGGCACGCTGCAGGACATGCTCGCGCTGGTCGCCATCTGCGACGACGACTTCAAGCCTCAGCTCGACCGCTACAAGTACCCCGACCGGCATGCGGATGGCGGCGAACCCGCGCGCGAGCGCGGCGCCCTGTTCCTGCGCGACCTCGAAACCCGGCTGTCGACTTCGCCCCACCTGACTGGCGCACATGCCACGCTGGCCGATGCCGCCGTCATGCCCTTCGTGCGCCAGTTCGCAATGGTCGAGCCCGCGTGGTTCGATGCACAGCCCTGGCCCCGCCTGCAAGCGTGGCTGTCCGGCTGGACCGCCTCGGACCTGTTCGCACGCGCCATGCACAAGTACGCGCCCTGGAAGACCGGCGACGCCGGCGTCAGCTTTCCGCCGATTTAGCTAGCCGCCCATCGCCACCGCCGAGGCCCGCTGGATGCATTCGACGAAATGCTGCGCGGCCGGCGTCAGCAGTTGCCCACGGCGCTTGATGACGCTGACGCTCAGCATGGGCAGCTCTTCCTCGATCTCCACGCGCCGGATGCCGTGGCGCTTGAAGGTCAGCGTTGCCAGCGGCTCCACGAACAGGCCGACCAGGTCCATCTGCCCGACCAGCGCCAGCGCCACCGTGACCGATTGCCCCTGGATCACCCGCGCCGGCGGCGGCAGGCCCAGTGGCAGCAGCGGCGACACGGCCTCGCGGCCGCTGAAATGGTCGTCGCCCGGAAGAATCCACTCGGCCTTGTAGAGCTCGCGGATCGAGCGACTCGCGCGCAGCGGATGACGCTCGCGCAGACCCACCACCAGCCTCACCGGAAAGAGCTCCATCGCCTCGAACTGCGGATCGAGCCGGCCCGGCACCACATGCGCCACCGCAAAGTCGAGCGAGCCCTCTCGCAGGCGCCCCAGCATCCAGGGCAGCACCGTTTCGCTGAACTGCACGTCGACCGCCGGCAGACGCGCGTGAAAGTCCTTGAATGCAGCCGGCAGCACCGTGAGCGCGAACGAAGTGCTGACGGCCAGCGAGACCTTGCCCGTGAGCCCGTCGCGGATCTGCGCGATCTCGTCGCGTGCGCGCTGCATGTCGGCCAGCAGCAGCCGGGCACGTGGCGCAAAGGCCTTGCCGAACTCGGTGAGCCGCACGCCCTTGACGCTGCGCTCCACCAGCGGCGCCCCGACTTCGCGCTCCAGCTCGCGCACGATCTTCGTCACGGCCGGCTGGGAAATGCCCAGCACGCGGGCCGCGGCGCGAATGCTCATCTGCTCGACCACCGCCACGAAGGCGTGCAACTGATTGGGTTTCATGACAACCAAAAGTTATCTTTGACGCCCAATTATTGTCTTTTCATGACAGCAGCGAGTCTCTAGCATCCGGCGCGGTCAGTGCGTAGATACCTTCGACCGACATCCTCGAAAAGCAAAGCCAACACTGGAGAGCCATGAGCAACCCAAGCAAGCAGCCCGCGCCGTCCTCGTCCCCCGCTCGCCCCGCACGCCCCGCACGCAGGCGCCAGACCATCGTGGCCACCACCATCGGCAACGGGCTGGAGTTCTTCGACTTCACCGTCTACGGCTTTCTGGCGCTGGTGATCGGCAAGCTGTTCTTCCCGACCTTCAATTCGTACGGACAGCTGCTGCTGACGGTGGCGAGCTTCGGCGTGGGCTTCATCATGCGGCCGCTGGGCGGCATCGTGATCGGCGCGTATGCCGACCGCGCGGGCCGCAAGAAGGCCATGACGCTCACCATTTTCCTGATGGCGCTGGGCTGCGCGCTGATTGCCTTCACGCCCACGTACGCGGCCATCGGCGTGGCGGCGCCGGTCGTCATCGTGCTGGCGCGGCTCATCCAGGGCTTCTCGGCCGGCGGCGAAGTGGGTGCATCGACCACGCTGCTGGTCGAGCACGCCACGCCGTCCAACCGCGGCTACATGGCGAGCTGGCAGTTCGCGAGCCAGGGCCTGGGCGTGATGCTCGGCGCTGTCGTGGTGGGCCTGCTGACCTTCACACTGTCGACGGAATCGATGCAGAGCTGGGGCTGGCGCGTGCCCTTCATCATCGGCATGCTGATCGCGCCGGTGGGCATGTACATCCGCCGCCATCTCGAAGAGTCGCTGCACATCTCGCCGGAAGAAGCCGCCGCGCCGCGCGAGAGCAGCCTGAAGATCGTCTGCACGCAGCACGGCAAGACGGTGCTGGCCGCGATTCTTTCGCTGGTGGGCGGCACCACGGCTGCATATGTCGTCACGTTCTACATGCCGACGTACGCCGTGCGCGAGCTCGGCTTCACGCCGTCGGTGGCGCTGTTCGGCGCCGCGCTCACCGGGCTGATCTCGTTCGCCTTCGCGCCCTTCGTCGGCAAGCTGTCGGACGTGGTGGGCCGCAAGCCGCTCATCGTCTGGAGCCGCATCGCACTGGCGATCCTGATCTACCCGGGCTTCCTGTGGCTCAACGCCTCGCCCACGCCGACGGTGCTGTTCGTCGTGCTCGGCGTGTTCAGCTTCGGCCTGGTGGTGCAGACGGTGCCCGGCATCACGATGCTGCCGGAGATGTTTCCGAAGGCGGTGCGCGCCAGCGGCATGTCGCTGGTGTACAGCGTGGGCGTGGCTCTGTTCGGCGGCTTCGCGCCCTTCATCAGCACCTGGCTGCTCAACGCCACGGGCAGCAAGCTCGCGCCGGCCTGGTACCTTGTGGCGATGACGGTGGTTTCGCTGATCGGCCTGCTCTGGCTGCGCGACCATACGGGCCGCGACATCGATGCCGCGGGCGCCCACGCAACGGCCTGACGACTTTCCTCACCATTCCACGCACAGGAGTCCCCACCTCATGCCAACAACACAACGCTCCGCCGCCACGCGTTATTTCTCGGGCACGTATGCCGAAGCCCGCGCCAAGTTTCTCGAGGCCGCAGCGCAGCGCGGCGCGGCCGTCGAGTCGTTCGTGCTCGAAGCGCACCGCGGCGCGCTCGGCGAAGAGCTCGCCACCGACGTGGCGCTGATCGGCGCGATCGACGCGAAGAAGCTGCTGCTCGTGACCTCGGGCACGCACGGCCCTGAAGGCTTCTGCGGCTCGGGCACGCAGATCGCCACGCTCAACGATGCCGACCTGCTCTCACGGCTGGAGAAGGCCGGCGTCGCGCTGCTGCTGGTGCATGCGGTCAACCCGCACGGCTTTTCGCACCTGCACCGCACAAACGAAAACAACATCGACCTGAACCGCAACCACATCGACTTCAATGCGCCCCTGCCGGTGAACGCCGAGTACGCGGATGTCGAACCGCTGGTGCTGCCCGCGACCTGGCCACCGACACCCGCCGACGAAGCTGCCGTGGCCGCCTACGTCCAGCAGCACGGCATGACCGCCTTCCGCGCAGCCGTGACCAAGGGCCAGTACACCTCGCCCGACGGCCTGTTCTACGGCGGCATTGCGCCCTCGTGGAGCAACGGAACCATCCGCAAGATCCTGCGCAAGTACGCCGCATCGGCCACCCACATCGGCTGGATCGACGTGCACACCGGTCTCGGCCCCTACGGCCATGGCGAGAAGATCTACCCGGGCCGCAACACGCCCGAAGATCTCGCGCTGGCCCATGCATGGTGGGGCGCGGACGTGTTCGCGCCGTTCGCGGGCGACTCGGCCTCGGCCGACGTGTCGGGCCCGGTGATCTCGACCGCGTACGACGAATGCCCGAACGCGAAGATCGCGCCGATGGGCCTGGAGTTCGGCACGCTGCCCGACCTCGAAGTACTGACCCGCCTGCGCGCCGACACCTGGCTGCGCCGCCACCCCGAGGCACCGGAAGCGCAGAAGCGCGAGATCCGCGCAGAACTGCGCGACGCGTTCTACTGCGACAACGAGGAGTGGAAGGGAATGATCCTCGGGCAGACCCGCGTCGTGCTGCTGCAGACGCTGCAGGGCCTTCGCAAGGCCTGATCCGATCAGCTGAAGTTCGGCGCGCGCCGTTCGCGCAGCGAGGCAATGCCCTCGCGCACGTCGGCGCCTGCAAAGCCCATGAATTCGAGCGCCAGCGAGGCGTCGAAGGTCGGGCCGGCCTGGCGCAGCCAGTTGTTCAGCGCGTACTTGGTGAGGCGAATGGCGCTCTGGCTGCCGGCCGCGAGCCGGTCGGCCACCTCGTAGGCGCGCGGCAGCAGGTCGGCCTCTTCCACCGCGAGCGACACGAGGCCGATGCGCTCGGCCTCCTCGCCGCTCACCGGCTCGCACAGCAGCAGGTGGTACTTGGCCTTGGCCATGCCGCACAACAGCGGCCAGACAATGGCCGCGTGGTCGCCCGCAGCCACGCCCAGTCGCGTATGGCCGTCGACGATCTTCGCGTTCTTCGTGGCGATGGAGATGTCGGCCAGCAGCCCCGCCACCAGCCCCGCGCCCACGGCCGGGCCGTGCATGGCGCTGACGATGGGCTTGTCGCAGTTGATGATGTTGTAGACGAGGTCGCGCGCCTCGCGCCACACGCGCTGGCGCACTGCGTCGTCGGTGGTCATGTCCTGCACCATCGCGAGGTCGCCGCCGCCCGAGAAGCCCTGGCCTTCGCCCCGCAGCACGGCGCAGCGCACCGTGTCGTCGGCGGACACGTCGCGCCAGATTTCGGCGAGTTCGCGGTGGCCGTCATGGCCCGCCGTGGGCAGCTTGCCGTTGGCCGCCCGCATCTGGATGTCGAGCACCGCGCCATTCGCACCACGGCGCGCGATGGCGAGGGTCTGGTAGCGGGTGTAGTCCATGGCGGGTGTCTCTTTCTTTGGCTTGTCTGCCGTCTATTTTTTCGCGGCCACTTCGCGGCAGCGCTGCACGTTGGTGTCGAAACGCGAGGCCAGTCCGGGCTCGCACTCGTCGGACGGCGTGAGCTTGCACATGCCGACGACCACGTAGTCCATGACCGCCGACGTGCACATCGGGTAGGCCGCCAGATCGGGGTTGGCCTTGACCTTGAAGCCCCAGCGTTCTGAGAACTGCACCGTGCGGATCATCGCGCCATGGAAGAAGCTGCGGTCCTTGGCGGCGATGGCGGCTTCCATGCGGGGCAGTTCCTCGTTCAGATAGCCGACCGAATCCAGCGGGAAGCCGGACGGGTCCTGCTGCGCGGTGGCCATCGATGCGGCGACGACCAATGGCAAGGCAGCCAGGAGGCGCAGGACGGGAGAAAGCGAGGGGCGAAGGGGCGTGCGTGGAAGGTGCATGGCTTCGAATTTTGCAACGTTTTGAAGCACTTTTGAAATCGCCGCGGTGCGCCCGCGCCACACCTACTTGCCCTTCTTCTGCTTGTCGAACTTGCGCCAGTACTGGAATTCGTCCTCGTGCACTTCGAGATCGACCTCCGAAATGCGCGACTGCAGGCGTTCCTGCACCTCGGCCACGGCCTTGTTGTAGACCAGCGGGCCCACCTCTTCGAGGAAGAAACCGAGCAGCGCCCCCGCCGCGATGTTGCCGATCGGCTCTTCCATGTTCTCGCGGAAATAGCGTTCGATGGACGTGATGGCCTGCTGGCGCGCTTCCTTCGGTATCTCGATGGTCATGACGGGGTTTCAGGGGTTGGGTCGATCGATTGTGCCGGGCACGAGGCCTGGCGACGAAGCTGCCGCTACCATGCGCGCACACAACTACACCGGAGACACACACCATGCAGTTCCGCCCCGCCGCACTCGCGGCCCTGGCCCTGGCAGCCCTTGCCGCTCTCCCCGGCTGCACGAACCTGACCCCCACCGTGCCGCAGCGCCAGCTGATGCTGGTCGCCAATGACGAGAAGCAGTCGTGGAACGACGCCGGCGTCGTGAGCCTCGGCCCGATGGGGCGCGACACCGTGCAGGTGCTCGACATCGGCACCGACCCGCTGGCGCCCAAGGTCGTCGGCACGCTGCAGCTGGACAACACCATCGCCGGCCCGCCGACCAATCTCGCGATCACGCCCGGCGAAACGCTGGCGCTGGTCGCCAACTCGCTCAACGTGGTCGAGGAGAACGGCGCGCGCAAGCAAGTGGCCGACAACCGCCTCTTCGTGATCGACCTGACGACCACGCCGCCCAAGCTGCTCGACACCCTGCAGGTCGGCAAGCAGCCCTCGGGCCTGTCGATCAACCGCACGGGCGACCTCGCGCTGGTGGCCAACCGCGCCGACAACTCGGTGAGCGTGCTGCGCATCTCGGGCAAAAAGGTGACGCTGATCGACACCGTGGCCATGGGCGATTCGGTGGCGCACGTGCGCTTCACGCCCGACGGCAAGCGCGCATTGGCGGCCAAGTTTCCGAGCCACAAGATCGCTCTGCTCGACGTGAACGGAGAGAAGGTCAGCTACAACAAGGTCGACCTCGCGGCGGGCCTGTGGCCCTACAACGTCGACGTGACGCCCGACGGCAAGCTCGCGCTCACGGCCGACAACGGCAACTCGGGCGCGTCCGACGGCCAGGTCGACACCGTGAGCGTGATCGATCTCGAAGCCGCACCGCCACGCGTGGTCGACAAGGTGGTGGTCGGCGACGGCCCCGAGGGCCTGGCGGTGAGCCCGACCGGCAAGCATGCTGTGGCGGTGATCCTGCGCGGCAGCAATTCTTCGAAGAGCGCCTACTTCTACAACCGCAACGGCTCGGTGGTGCTGCTGAAGATCGACGGCAAGAAGGTCACGCGCGCCAACGAGGTGGTGGTGCGCGGCCTGCCTGAAGGCGCGGTGTGGAGCGCTGATGGCAAGTACCTGTACGTGGGCAACTTCATCGACCAGGATGTCACGATCCTGCGGCTCGATGGCGATACGCTGGTGCCGACGGGCAAGTCGCTCCCGCTGCAAGGGCATCCGGCTGCCATGCGAGGCGCCATGACGCACTGAAGAGGTAGGGACTGCCCCGCACAGATGAATCGGCTTTTCTTCGAGCCGTCAATCGAAGACTAAAAACGAAACTGAGGAAGAGGGAATTCATGTTGCTTGATTCATTGAAGCGTCTTTTGACAGCGTTCGGCAGCCTTTTACTTTTTGGCATTGCGGTTTCCGGTCACGCGGGGCCTCTCGGCAATCCGATCGTGGTCAACACCAATACAGCGGGCACGCAGGAACTCTCGGGCCAATTCGCGCTAACCGCAGGAGGAAATGGGGAAAAGCTGGTCATGTGGCGGGACTCGCCCACGAACATGACTTATGTTCAGCGGATCAACTCCTCGGGTGTGCTTTCTCCCATCAAATTTCCAGTCGCCAACGGGAACTGCATCTCGACAGATCGCATTGGAAATTTCGCGATCATCGGCAGCCTTGCGGCGATCACTCTCTACGACCGAAACGGGAACATCAGGACGAATGCGTTCCGCCCAAATCCAGGCGCTGAAGGTGGCTGCGTCAGCCTTGATACGGATGGCAATCTCTCGGCCTTCTACTCTGTCTATTCCGGTGGCAACCGCTCGCTTGCGCTGAGGCGGTTCACCGTCGCCGGAGTGGCGCTGGGCAACGAGATCCAGATTACCCCTCCGTCTACAGCCGTCGTGGTTGCCAACAGCATCGCCTCCGACGCGTCAGGAAACATCACTGTTGCCTGGACGATCAACAACCCCACGACCGCCGGCGATGTATGGATGCAGCGCTTCAACAGCGCCGGGGTTCCGCTCATCGGAGCAACACCAGTGGTCACGGCGCCTTCCACCCAGGACGGCGCATCGCTTGCCGTCAGCCCGCTTGGCAACTTCCTGATTGCATGGAATTCGTACGAGACCAACAACCTCCAGAATGCGTACGTTCAACGGTTCAACTCGGCGGGAGCGGCAATCGGATCACCGATTCGGATCACGAAAACTGCGTCTTCGGTCTTCTCCCTGCTGAACGTGAGCATGATGGAAAACGGCAGCTTCTTCGCCGCCTGGAACATCGACAACCCGACGCCCGGGACATGGCCTCTCGTCGTGGCGCAGCAATTCGCCAGCGATGGTGCGCCCATCGGCAGCGAGTTCCAGGTCGATCTGCCAGGCGTCGCCGGTCGCTATGCCAATATCGCGAGCGATCTCGCCGGCAACTTCACCGTCGCCTGGAATGCCTACGACCCCGTGTCCGGCTTCGATGTGAAGATCCGTTCGTACAGGATCGATACGCAGCCCGCGATCACCACTCTCAATAGCGGCCAACCGGCACAAGGCCTGACCGGCGCCGCAGGAAGCTGGAAGTACTTCAAGGTCACGGTGCCCGCCGGCACCACTCAAATGAACGTCAGCATGGCTGGACCGGCCGGCGGCGACGGTGACATGTACATCCGCTTTGGCGGCCTGCCGAGCGCAACTGCCTGGGACATTCGTCCCTACGTCAATGGCAGCAACGAAGTGGCGAACATCAGCAACCCTCCACCTGGCGACTTCTACATCGCAATCTACGGGTACATCGCCTATTCGGGGGTCAGCCTGAACGTCAGCTATTGACGCTCCGCCCGGTACACTCCCGCTCCCATGACACGACCATCCCGCCCTCTCCGCACGCTCGAACGCGGCATCCTCTGCCTCGTGATCGGCGCCGCCGTTCTGCTGGGGCCGCGCTTTCTCCAGGGCACGCGCTGGTTCGAGATGGTTGCGGGCGCCTACCTGGTCGGCTGGTTCGCGCTGGTGCTGGGCGTGGCACTGATCGTGGTCGAGCTGGTGAAGCGCGGCAAGACGCGCCAATAAAAAAACCCGCCTTGCGGCGGGTTTCAGCAGCAGGCTCAGGCCTTCTTGCCGCGCAACTTTCCGACCAGTTCCACCACGACCAGCACGATGGCGCCGGCCACGATGCCCACGCCGGCATTCACGCCCATCGAGCCCAGCGTACCGAACACACCGCCGGTGGCCGCGGCCCAGCCCCCGACCGCATGCCCCAGCGCCGGCACGCCGTGCACCAGGATGCCGCCGCCCACGAGGAACATCGCGGCCGTGCCGGCCACCGACAGCGCCTTCATGAGCCATGGCGCCGTGGCCAGGATGCCGCGGCCCAGGGCCCGCGCGCCTGCGCTGGCGCGCTGGCTCAGGTAGAGGCCCGCGTCGTCGAGCTTCACGATGCCGGCCACGAGGCCGTACACGCCGATGGTCATGATCAGCGCGATGCCGACCAGCACGCTCAGCTGCGTCGTGAAAGGCTGGCCCTGCACGGTGCCCAGCGTGATGGCGATGATTTCGGCCGAGAGGATGAAGTCGGTGCGCACGGCGCCCTTGATCTTGTCCTTCTCCATGGCAACCACGTCGACCGATTCGTCGGCCACGGCCTTCTCGTGGCGCTCGGTGTCGGCGTCGTGCTCCTTCTTGTGCAGGAACTTGTGCGCGAGTTTCTCGGCGCCTTCGAAGCAGAGAAAAGCGCCGCCGACCATCAGCAGCGGCGTCACCAGCCAGGGCAGCCAGGTGCCGATGGCCAGCGCCGCTGGCACCAGGATGGCCTTGTTGACGAACGAGCCCTTGCATACGGCCCACACCACCGGGATCTCGCGATCGGCCTTGACGCCGGACACCTGCTGCGCATTGAGGGCAAGGTCGTCGCCCAGTACGCCGGCCGTCTTCTTGGCGGCCACTTTGGTGAGGATCGACACGTCGTCGAGAACGGTCGCGATGTCGTCGAGCAGCAGGAGCAGGCTGGTGGCCATGGGCAGGATTCGGGCTGAAAAAGAAGCGGCGAGCTTATCCGCAGCCGCCAACCGCCCTTGCAATAACCGTACGAATCACAGAGCGCTGAGCGCAATGGCCAGCACTGCGGCGAGCGATGCGCCGAACAGCGCCAGCCCCACGCGGCGGCGGCGGTGCGTGAGCATCCACAGCGCCATGCCCGACATCGACAGGAAAATCAGGCTGCCAGCCAGCGTGTCGACCAGCAGGATCCACGGCAGCGGCATGCCGCCGCCCTTGTGCATGCTGGTGAGCGTGGCGACAAAGCCGTTGTGCGTGGTGGTGACGCCGACCGAGCGGTTGCCCTGCCAGTACTCGACCTGCACGATCTCGTTGGGGCCGCCGAAGTTGAACACCCAGCGCGCGGGCTGCGTGAGCACGGGGGCGCTCTTGTCGCTCTTGTCGGCCCAGGCGACGGGCTTGGCGGGCTCGATGCGGCGGGAATTGGGCGGGCCGCTCATGCGCAGCGCACCCTCCAGCCACTGGCTCATGGCCTCGGGCGTTTCCGGCGCGGGGTCGGGCAGCACCAGCTGGGCGCGCGTGCGCTCCTGGGCCTGCGGCAGCTTCAGCACGTCGCGGTGGTTGAGCCAGATGCCGCTGAAACCGAACAGCAGCCCCAGCACCGCGCCCCAGAGGCCGAACCAGCCGTGGGTGCGGCGGATCCACTGCACGGCGGTCGTGCGGCGCTGGTGCGCGCGCACGCGCGCAGCGTGGCCGAGGGCGGTGCTGCCGGAGTCCATGTCAGGAAACGTCGCGCTTCAGGCGGATTTCCTCGACGCGCACGGTGCCGAAGGCGGTGGTCTTGGCGGTCTTCATCTCGCGCTTGAAACCCGCGAGTTCGTGGAAGCGCATGGCGCGGTCGTTGCGGATCGGCACCCAGATGGTGACCGTGGTGCAGCCCTCTTCTTCCAGGCCTTCGCGCGCGGCGTCCCAGAGGGCCACGCCCACGCCCTTGTCCCAGTGCTCGGGCTTGACGTAGATAGCCCAGATTTCGCCGGTGGTGGGCGGGGTCTTGGGGTCGCGCGAGCGGTCGAAGCCGACGAAGCCGACGATTTCGCTGCCCAGCACGGCCACACGCACCTGCGGCTCGCTGTATTCGATGGCTTCGCGCCACTTGGCTTCGCGGGTGGCCGGGGCCAGGGCGCGCAGCTCTTCCTCGGGAAGGATGCCTTCGTAGGCGGCCTTGGCGGCGAGAGAATGGATTTCGGCGACGGCCTTGGCGTCGCGCAGGGTGGCGGGGCGAACTTCGTAATCTGACATGAATGCGGGGAAATCAATGGAACCGCGTATTGTCGCCGCACCGCTAAACTGCTTGCCGCATCCGTCGTAACAACAGGAGAAATCGACATGGCCAAGAGTCAGCAACGCAGCACCAAGGAAGCGAAGAAACCGAAGAAGGACACCTCGCCGCCCAAGCCTGTGGGCACTGGCGGCATCGAGCCCGTTCGCACGATCACGACGGCGGTCATTCCCCGCGGCAAGCTCAAGAACAAGTGACGAACGACGCTCCAGCACCTGCCCCAGCGGCCCCCGCGGCCGCGAAGGCCCAGCCGCGCAACCCGCTGCATGGGGTCACGCTGGAGGCCATCGTCACCGCGCTGGTCGACTACTACGGGTGGGAGCACCTGAGCGAGCTCGTTCCCATCCGTTGCTTCACGCTCGACCCGAGCGTGAGCTCGAGCCTCAAGTTCCTGCGCAAGACGCCGTGGGCGCGCGAGAAGGTCGAGAGCCTCTACCTCTTCATGCTGCGCGAGCAACGCCGCGAACAGCAGCAACAACAGCAAAGCCAGCCGCCGCAGCCATGAAGGTCCGACTCGAGCCCTCGGGCCTCGACTTCGAGACCGATGCCGGCACCACGCTCCTGAAAGCCGCTGAGGCCGCCGGCATCGAACTGCCGAGCTCGTGCCGCAACGGCACCTGCCGCACCTGCATCTGCCAGCGGCTGTCCGGCGAAACCCGCCACATCATCGAATGGCCCGGCCTGAGCGCCGAGGAAAAAGCCGAAGGCTGGATCCTGCCCTGCGTGGCGCAGGCGCTGGGCGACATCACGCTCGACGCGCCCGGCGCGCGCGCCCTGTTCGCAGACTAGGACTTGACCAGCGGCCTGACCGAAGGCGCCGCCACCACCAGCCGGTCCCGCTGGGCCAGCGACGGGAAAAGCCTGAACCAGGTCAGCGCGACCAGCATCGTCCCCACGCCGCCCACCACCACCGAGCCGACCGGCCCCAGCAGCGCCGCCGTGGCGCCCGACTCGAACTCGCCGAGCTGGTTGCTCGCGCCGATGAAGATCGAATTGACCGCGCTCACCCGCCCGCGCATGGCATCGGGCGTTTCGAGCTGCACCAGCGTCTGGCGGATCACCACGTTGACCATGTCGGCGCCGCCCGAGACCGCCAGCGCGATCAGCGAGACGACGAAGCTCTTCGAAATGCCGAACACCACCATGCACAGCCCGAAGAGCCCGATGGCCAGCAGCAGCGTGCGCCCCACGCGGCGCTCGACCGGCCGGCGCGTGAGCAGGATCGACATCACCAGCGCTCCCACCGCCGGCGCGCCGCGCAGCAGGCCGAGCCCCCAGGGCCCTGTGTGCAGGATGTCCTTGGCATAGATCGGCAGCAGCGCCACCGCGCCGCCCAGCAGCACCGCGAACAGATCGAGCGAGACCGCGCCGAGCACGGGCTTGCGCTTCCAGATGAAATCGACGCCCGCGAACACGGTGGCCAGCGTCACCGGCTCGCGCGCGGCCGGCGTGTAGGCATAGCGAAGCCGCAGCACCAGCGCGCAGGCGACGACAAAGAAGGCCACGCTGGCGCCGTAGACCACCGCCATGCCCGCCACGAACAGCAGCCCGCCGAGGGCCGGCCCGCCGATGATCGCCCCCTGCATGCCCGCCGAGCTGAAGGCCATCGCGCGCGACAGCATGGTGGGCGGCACCAGCAGCGGCGTCAGCGCCTGCTGCGCCGGCATCTGGAAGGCCCGCACGGCGCCCAGCACCAGGGACAGGCCCAGCAGCAGGCCGCGCGAATCATGCTTTTCCAGCACCGCCAGCAGCAGCACGAGCGCCACCAGCCCCTGTACCGCGAAACAGGCCGCCACGATGCGCCCGCGGTGGTGGCGGTCGACGACGTGGCCAGCCAGCAGCGCCAGCAGCAGCGCGGGCACGAACTGGTAGAGGCCGACGAGGCCCAGGTCCCAGGCACTGCTGGTGAGCTCGTACATGTGCCAGCCGATGGCTACCAGCAGCATCTGCGAGGCGGCGGTGCCGAACAGGCGCGCCGTCCACATCTGCATGAACGGGCGTTCGCGCGTCAGGTCGGAAAAGCTGGGGGGAGAAGAGGAAACGGAGGCTGGGGCGGGGCCGGACATCCGCTCAAGGATAGCCGAGGCCGGATGAGCGGGGCATGAGGGGCCGGGAACGCGGGAACGGGCCGCCATCGTGCTCTCTACACTCTGCGGCATCCATGACGACCGCGCCGCCGCTCCTGCAACCCGTTCACGAAGACCCGCACCTGCTGGTGCTCGGCAAGCCCGCCGGCCTGCTCTGCGTGCCCGGCCGTGGCGAGGACAAGCAGGATTGCCTGAGCGCACGCGCCATGCGGCAGTGGCCCGACGCGCTGATCGTGCACCGGCTCGACATGGCAACCAGCGGGCTGGTGGTGATGGCACGCGGCATCGAAATGCAGCGTGCGCTGAGCGCGGCCTTTGCCGAGCGCCGGGTGCACAAGCGCTATGAAGCCATCGTCGATGGCGCGATGCCGCTGCTGGAAGACTGGTCGCTGATCGACGCACCGCTGATGGCCGACTGGCCGCGCAGGCCGCTGCAGAAGACCGACCCGGCGGGCAAGCCCAGCGTCACGCGATGGAAGGCGATTTCATTGCTGCCTGGCGAGCCTGCCGCGACCCATGTGCTGCTGGAGCCGCTGACGGGCCGTTCGCATCAGCTGCGCGTGCACCTGCTGTCGATCGGGCACCCGATTCTTGGCGATGCGCTGTACGGTGATGCCGCCTTGCAGGCACGTGCGCCGCGGCTGCTGTTGCATGCGAGCGAGCTGGGGTTCGTGCACCCGGTGACGCGGCAGGAGCTTTACTTCAAACGGTCGCCCGATTTCGTCGTCGTTTCCTGACCAATCAGTCAGCCTCCCTTGACGACCAGCACCGGCATGTTGGCGTCCTGCAGCACGCGCTGCGTCACGCTGCCTAGCAGCAGTTTTTCGATACCGCTGCGGCCGTGCGAGCCCATCACGATCAGGTCGGCCGCGATGGCGATGGCCGTATCGACGATGCCTTCGTGCACCACGTGGCCGTCGATCACGCGCTGGTCGCTGTGCAGGCCTTCGGCCGCCAGGGCAGCCACGCCGCGTGCGAGCGCCGCGTTGGCGCTGGCCGTGGCTGCTGCGAGGTATTCGTTCTGGCCGAGCGCATAGTCCGCGCCCACGCCGATGAAGGGGTAGTTGTCGATCACGTGAATGAGCGTGATGCGGCTACCGAAAGCCAGCGCGAGGCCGCTGGCCTTGCTGACGGCGAGCATGGAAGTTTCGGAGCCGTCGATCGGAACCAGGATGTGATTGAACATGGCGGGACCTCGCTTTCGTTCGCAGACAGACACGGCCCACATGGAGCCGGGCCCCCAATTTAACCGCTGTTCCGCGGGCGGACTGTAGGACTCGTGCCAGCGACGGCGCACTGCACCGCCGCGCGGCTTCAGTCCCCCTGGAAACCCTTGGCGCGGCAGGTGATCACGAGCGTGTCGCGCCAGCCTTCGCCGCCCTCTTCCAGCGGCTGGATCGGCGTCGATTCGTGGATCACGCGCGCATCGTCGAGCACCAGCAGGGTCCAAGGCTCGGTCATGGTGAAGCGCTCGCCGCGGCGGCCGTTGGCTTCGAACACACGCGTCTCGCCACCCTTGATACCGTGCCGGCCGACCAGTGCCACGGCCACGAGATCCACACCATCGCGGTGCGCGCCCTCGGGCGTAGGTCGGCCGATGCCGCCGGCGGTGTCGATGCGGAACTGGTGCGCTTCCACGTACCAGCGCTGCGGCGCACCACGCATGTCGCTGCTGGCCTTGCCGAGCTGCTGCAGCAGCCGCTGCCACACGGGTTGCGCCACGGTGGCCTCGAGCATAGGCGCGAACCAGCGCTGCATGCCCCCGTGCAGGGCGTTGTATTCGACCGGCTGCCAGTGCGCGCGATGCGGCACCTGTGCCAGCGTGGCATGGTCGTCGGCTTCGACGGTGAAGCAGGCATGGCGCCGCGTGCGGTAGCGGCCGCCGTCCTTCAGGTATTCGTCGGGCGGGAGATCGTTCCAGTCCGCGTGCAGTGCATTCAACTGCGCGAGCGGAACGCCGAGCCATTCGCCGACGCCCTGCGGGCTGAGCACCGCATAGCCTTGATCGCGCAATGCGGCAGGCAGCTCGGCGGGGGCGATGAACGGGGGAGTGAAAGCGGCCGTGGTCACTGCGCGCTGACCTTCACGTCCTTCCAGAACGCGACGCGGTCGCGGATCTCTTCGGCTTCGGGCTTCGGGTCGGCGTAGTACCAGGCGGCGTCGGTGTTGAGTTCGCCGTTGACCAGCAGCGAGTAGTAGCTTGCGGTGCCCTTCCAGGGGCAGGTGGTCTTGTGGTTGCTGAAGGTGACTGCGTCGCGATTGAGCGAACTCATCGGGAAATAGTGGTTGCCTTCGACGAGCACGGTGTCGTCGCTTTCGGCGATGGTGACGCCGTTCCAGGTTGCTTTCATGGTCTTGGTCTCCAGGGGGAGGGTTGCGGGCGCTGGCCGTTGCGCTGCCGCACGGGGCTTGGGTATTGTGCCGTTGCTTGGCTTGCCCGCTTTCTTCGGGGCGATATGGGCACTATTGCTTTGTTTGTTTTCTGGGGCCGGGTCTCGGCCCGGCGGCCGACTCACTTTCTTTTGCTTCGCCAAAAGAAAGTAAGGGCGATTTCAAATCCCAAGTGCAACGATGGGTTGAATGTCGACATTCTGGTTGAAGCAGTCCTCGAAGAGGACTTGAGCCGGTGTGCGGAAGCCC
>NZ_FNOL01000022.1:0-115677 GCF_900106655.1 Variovorax sp. YR634 | reverse complement strand
ATCCGCGAGCTGAACGTGGGCAGCGTCAACGTGCGCGAGGTGCCGGGCTACCGCCTGGAGCTCACGCCCTTCGGCGGCATCAAGGACTCGGGCCTCGGATACAAGGAAGGCGTGCTCGAGGCCATGAAGAGCTTTACCAACACCAAGACTTATTCGTTGCCGTGGTAGTCGCCGCATCGCTCGCTGTACCGTTGGACGTGGAAGGCATCGTCGCCCTGTTCGAGGCCAAGGGCCACGCGCAGTACGACGGTGAACCCGTCACGCAGCTCCAGCACGCGCTGCAGTCCGCGCACCTGGCCGAGCAGGCCGGTGCATCCAGCGAACTCATCACCGCAAGCCTGCTGCACGACCTGGGGCATCTGCTGCACGACATGGACGGCACGCCCACGCAGCAGGGCCTGGACGACCTGCACCAGTACCGCAGCCGCGCCTTCCTGAAGCACCTGTTCGGCCCGGCCACGCTCGACCCGATCCGGCTGCACGTGGACGCCAAGCGCTTCCTGTGCGCGCGCGAGCCGGGGTATCTCGAAGCGCTGTCGGCCGATTCGCAGCGCAGCCTGGTGCTGCAGGGCGGCGTGTTCGACGAAGCACAGGCAAGGCAGTTCGAAGCGCTGCCGCATGCGCTCGACGCGGTGCGTCTGCGCCGCTGGGACGA
The DNA here is from genome assembly GCF_900106655.1 of Variovorax sp. YR634. Lineage (NCBI taxonomy): Bacteria > Pseudomonadati > Pseudomonadota > Betaproteobacteria > Burkholderiales > Comamonadaceae > Variovorax > Variovorax sp. YR634. The sequence continues at coordinate 115,022 of NZ_FNOL01000022.1, read as the reverse complement.
CAGCGCCAAGTGCGCCGATGCGAAGACGCCCGACCTGATGCACTACGCGCGGCACATGGTGCTCGCGTCGAGGCAGGCTGCCACGCCGCAGCCATAACCTGAAACCGAGAGCCTTCCGACATGCGCCCCTTCTGGATCGAACAGGCCCTCTTCAACGACGGCGACCTCGCCCCCGCGCTGCAAGGCGCACAGCGCGCCGACGTCTGCATCGTCGGTGGCGGCTTCACCGGGCTGTGGACCGCCATCCAGGCGAAGCAGCGCAACCCGGCGCTCGACATCGCCATCGTCGAGAGCGATCTCTGCGGCTCCGGTGCGAGTGGGCGCAACGGCGGCTGCCTGCTGACGTGGTCGACCAAGTTCTTCACGCTGCGCAGGCTGTTCGGCGAAGCCGAGGCCATCCGCCTCGTCAGGGCCTCGGAAGATGCGGTGCAGCACATCGCCGACTTCTGCCGCGCGCAAGGTATCGACGCCGAGCTGCGGCAGGACGGCACGCTTTACACCGCAACCTCGCAGGCCCAGGTCGGCGCGCTCGACCCCGTGATGAAAGGGCTGGAGGACTGCGGCATTCATTCCTACCGCACGCTGCCGCCCGAAGAAGTCGCGCGCCGCTCGGGTTCCGCGCGCAACCTGGCAGGCGTGTATTCGCCCATCGCCGCGACCGTGCATCCGGGCAAGCTGGTGCGCGGGCTGAGGCGCGTGGCGCTGGGCATGGGCATTCGCATCTACGAGCGCAGCCCGATGATCGACTTCACGCAAGGCCATCCGGTCACGGTGCGTACGCCGGCCGGCAGCATCGAGGCGCCGAAGCTGGTGCTGGCGATGAATGCGTGGATGGCCAGTGCCTTGCCTCAGTTCGAGCGCACGATCGCCATCGTGTCGAGCGACATGGTCATCACGGAAAAATGCCCCGAGCTGCTGCGTGCGACGGGATTGGTCGATGGCGTCTCGGTGCTCGATTCGCGCACCTTCGTCTATTACTACCGCACCACCGTGGACGGCCGCCTGATGCTGGGCAAGGGCGGCAACACCTTCACCTGGGGCGGGCGCATCGCGCCGGTGTTCGACCAGCGCTCACCTTATGAGGCCGAGCTCACGCGCGCGCTGCATGGCTTCTTTCCTTCGCTGCGCGACGTGCCAGTGACCGCGAGCTGGAACGGGCCGTCGGACCGCTCCGTCACCGGCTTCCCGTTCTTCGGCAAGCTCAACGGCGCGCCGCACATCTACTACGGCTTCGGCTACTCGGGCAACGGCGTGGGGCCGACCTACATGGGTGGGCAGATCCTCTCTTCGCTGCTGCTGGACGAGGACAACGCCTGGACGCGCAGCCCGCTCATCCAGGGGCCGCTGGGGCAGTTTCCGCCCGAGCCGATCCGCTACATCGGCTCCATCGTCGTGCGCGACGCGATCCGCCGCAAGGAAGCGGCGGAGGACCGCGACAGCCGGCCGTGGATGGTCGACCGGCTGCTGAGCAAGTTCGCCGACGCGGCGGGCAAGTCGGACAAGGGCTGAGCGCGTTCAGGCCAGCCGGTCGAGCAGGCTGTACCAGGCCACGCCGCCTGCCACGTAGAAGCGCTGCAATCCGTGCAGCGGGATCGGTGTGATCGGCGTTACCGGGTACGGAAAATCGGCGCCCGCATCGACCAGTCGCGCCGCCACGTGCTTGCCCATGCTCGTGGCCAGCGCGATGCCGCGTCCGTTGTAGCCCAGCGCCACCGTCACGCCCGGCGCCGGCGTGTGCACGTGCGGCATGAAGTCGCGTGTGACCGCGATGCGGCCGGCCCAGCGGTACTCGTAGCGCAGCGGCCCCAGTTGGGGAAACAGCAGTTCGAGCGAACGTTCGAGGTGCGCGAAATCCGCGGGCCCGGCCGGGTCGGCAAAGTGGCCGCGACCGCCCATCAGCAGGCGGCCCTGCGCGTCCTTGCGGAAGTAGAGCAGCAAGCGCTGCGAGGTCGAGGCGGTTTCGCCGCCCGGAAGAATGGCGTCGGCCGCTGCGCCTTTGAGCGGTTCGGTCGCGACGATGAAGCTGTTGGCGGCCAGCACGGTGCTCGACAGCTTCGGCCACAGCGCGCCGGTGTAGCCGTTGGTCGCGATGAGGACCTGCTCGGCGGTGACGCTCGCGCCAGTCGATGTGCTCGCATGCCAGTGCGTGCCGCGGCGCTCCAGCGCCGTGACTTCGGTGCCACCGTGCACCGCGGCGCCCGCGGCTTGCGCGGCACGCACCAGCCCGCGTGTGTAGGCCAACGGCTGGATGCCGCCAGCGCGGCCGTCGAGCCAGCCGCCGGCAAAGGCTTCGGTGCCGAGCCGCGCGCTGACGGCGGCGCGGTCGAGCTGCAGTGTCGTCACGCCACGCTTCGCCCACTGCTCGGCGCGCGCATGCAGCGCGGCCACGTCCTTCTGTGCGTAGGCGGCCTGGATCCAGCCTTTGCGCACCGGCTGGCAGTCGATGCCGTGGCGGGCGATCAGGTCGAACACCAGGTCGGCCGAGCGCGAGACTGCATCGATCAAGGGCTCTGCACGCGCATGGCCATAGAGCTGGACCAACTCGTCGGGGTCGTGCTTGAGTGAAGGATTCACCTGCCCGCCGTTGCGCCCCGATGCACCCCAGCCGGGTTCGTGCGCCTCGAGCACGCAGGCCTGCACGCCGGCCTCGGCCAGATGCAGCGCAGCCGAGAGGCCGGTGAAGCCGCCGCCGACGATCAGCACGTCGGCCTTGCGCGATTCGGTCAGCGGCGGTGTCGGTGGAGCGGGTGGCGCGGTGTCGGCCCAGAGCGAAGGAGGCAGCGCGCGAACGCTCATGCGCGCACCTCCGCGGACGCCACGGCACCGGAGGGGTGCAGCACGCGCCGCAGAAAGTCTTGCGTACGCGCCTGGCGCGGCGCGCCCAGCACCTGCGCGGAAGGGCCTTCCTCGACGATGCTGCCGCTGTGCAGGAAGCACACGCGGTCGGCCACTTCGCGCGCAAAGCCCATCTCGTGCGTGACCACGATCATCGTCATGCCCTCGTCGGCCAGTGCGCGCATCACGCCGAGCACGTCGCCGACCAGCTCGGGGTCGAGCGCGGACGTGGGCTCGTCGAACAGCATGGCCTCGGGCTTCATCGCGAGCGCGCGGGCGATTGCCACGCGCTGCTGCTGCCCGCCCGAGAGCTGGGCCGGATACGCCTGTGCCTTCTCGGCCAGCCCCACCTTGGCCAGCAGCGCCAGCGCTTCTTCGCGCGCCTGCGCCGCGTTCTGGCGCAGCACGTAGACCGGGCCTTCCATCACGTTCTCCAGCACGGTGCGGTGCGGGAACAGGTTGAAGCGCTGGAACACCATGCCCATGCGGCTGCGCAGCCGGTGGATGTTGGGCGCGTTGCGGTCCACCCGCTCGCCGAAGGCGCGCACTTCGCCGCCTTCGTACGACTCCAGCCCGTTGATGCAGCGGAGCACCGTTGACTTGCCCGAGCCTGAAGGGCCGATCAGGCACACGACCTCGCCCTTGTCAACGTTCAGGCTCACGCCCTGCAGCACGCGATGCGTGCCGAAGCGCTTTTCCAGTCCTTCGACGTGGATCATGGTTGTTTTCTCCCGGCGGCAAAGCGCTTCTCTAGCCGGCGCAGGCCGTAGACCAGCGGCAGGCTCATCAACAGGTAGAGCAGGGCGACCAGCGTGTAGACCGTCATGTTCTGGAAGGTCGACGAGGCGATGAGCTGGCCGGCGCGCGTCATCTCGGCCACGGTGATGGTCGAGACCAGCGAGGAATCCTTCAGCATCATCACCAGCGTGTTGCCGTACGGCGGCAGCGCGATGCGAAAGGCTTGCGGCAATATCACGCGCCGCATGATCAGCGCCGAGCGCATGCCCATGGCCTGCGCGGCCTCGCGCTGGCCCGGATCGACCGCCTCGATGCCGGCGCGGAAGTTCTCGGCCTGGTACGCCGAGTAGGCAATCCCCAGCCCGATCACGCCGGCCTGGAAGGCCGTGAGCTGCACGCCGAACTCCGGCAGCACGAAGTAGATATAGAAGAGCTGCACGATGATCGGCAGCCCGCGAATCACGTTGATGGCCACCGTGGCGGCCCACGAGAGGGCGCGCACGGGCGACAGCTTCATCAGCGCGAGCGCCAGGCCGAGCGCGCTGCTCAGCAGGAAGGCGAGCACCGTAACCTGCACGGTGACCACCGCGCCCTGCAGGAGGATCGGCAGGAAGTCCTGCGCGTTCTGTAGAAAGGTGGGAGCAGCCATCTGCATCAGCCTCGTCGCTTGATGCGCGGCGCATCGAACTGGTCGGCCGACGCAGTCAGGCCCATTCGGGGAACGCCGCGGAACCGGCTTTGCCGGGCGGCAGGTGTTGCCCCCTGCAAGGGGGTTGGCGAAGCGACACGAAGTGCGCGAAGCCTGGGGGTGTGCATCAGATCCCCCATTTCTGGACGATCTTGGCGAGCGTGCCGTCAGCCTTCACGGCGGCAATGGCCTTGTTGATGCGGGCCATCGTCTCGGTGTCGCCCTTGCGCACCACCAGGCACACATCGCCCACGTTCACGGCCTTGTAGCTGTCGACCAGCTTCACGCCGGGAAAGGTGCTCTGCCGGATCTGGTAGGCCATGATGGGTTGGTCGCCCAGCCCTGCCTTGATGCGTCCGAGCGAAAGGTCGCGCGTCATGTCGGCCACCGAATCGTAGCTGCGCACCTCCTTGAAGATGCCTTTCTTGTTCAGCATGTCGAGGAACACGGTGCCGACCTGCGCGCCCACCACTTCGCCCTTGAGCTCGTCGAGCGAGACATACGCGCGGGTGTCGTCGGCCTTGACGATCAGGCCCTCGCCGTACGAATACACCGGGTCGCTGAAGTCGACCACTTCCTGGCGCGCCGCTGTCTTGAGCATGGCCGCCGAGACGATGTCGATCTTGCGGGCCGTGAGCGAGGGAATCAGCGCCGAGAACACCGTCTGCTGCACGTTGACGTTGAAGCCGCCCGCCTTGCCTACGGCAGTGACGGTGTCAACCATCATTCCCTGGATGGTGTTGGTCTTCACGTCGAGGAAGGTGAAGGGCACGCCGGTGGCGGTGGCGCCCACGTTGTAGGTCGGCGTGGCGCCTTGTGCCATGGCCAGCGAGGCGGTGCCGGCGATGCAAAGACCCAGGGCCAGGCGGTGAAGGCGGCGAACGATGCGATTCATGGAAGCACTCCTCGGAGGAAAAGGACGTTGAAAAGTGGAAATGAACGGAAAGGGAACGGAAAAAGGTGATGCACCTCGCGATGCAACATGCATGCCAATAATCGATTCTTTTGAATCTCTAATCAATAAATAGAAACCACTAGTCGGGTTTTAAGAATCGATATTCGATATTTCGAAGGACTGTAGCTATACTCCAGCGCCATGGACGCCACACCCGACACAGCCCCCGAAGACAGCCAGAGCCTGCTTTTCAACCAGTCGCTGGAGAAGGGCCTGGCCGTGCTGCGCGCCTTCAGCGCACGGCGGCGCACCATGACGCTGGCCGACGTGGCCGAGGCCACCGACATCACCAAGAGTTCGGCCCAGCGCATGGTCTTCACGCTCGAAAAACTGGGCTACGTGCGCAAGCACCCGAAGACGCGGCGCTACCAGCTCACGCCGCGCGTGATGGAAATCGGCTTCAACTACCTGGCGGCCCATTCGCTGATCGACATGGCCAACCCCTTCCTGTCGGAGCTGACCAAGGTGACGACGGAAACCTCCTGCCTCACCGAGCCCGACGGGCTCGACATGGTCTACGTGGCACGTTTCGTCAGTGCGCAGTTCGTGCCGGTGCACATGCCCATCGGCAGCCGCATTCCCATGTACTGCACGGCTTCGGGGCGCGCTTTTTTGAGTGCGCTGCCCGAGGAAGAGGCGCGCTCGCTCATCGAGGCCTCCGACCGCGTGGCCCACACCATGCACACGTGCACCGATGTGGACGCAATCCTCGAAACGCTGCGCCAGGCGCGGCTGCAGGGCTTTGCCACCAATGCCGAGGAACTGTTCCTCGGCGACATGACCATCGCGGCGCCCGTGCTGGGCAGCCAGGGGCGGCCGGTGGCCTCGGTGCACATCGTGGCGCCTACCAGCCGCTGGACGATCGACGAAGCCGTGCGCAAGCTGGCGCCCACGCTGCTGCTGTGCGCGCGCTCGCTGACCAGTTCGGCGCGCAGCATCGACTGACTGACGGCTATACGGTTTCAGGCATCGCGCCGGCCATGGCTGGCTTTATGCTGTGCGGGATCACAACGCAGCAGCAGAGTCCCCCACCATGACCGATTTCCGCCCCGCCTACGACAAGAGCTTCGACCGCATCGCAGCCGACCGTCTGCCCGAGTTGCTGCGCGCCATGCCCAAGGCCGAACTGCACATGCATATCGAGGGTTCGCTCGAACCCGAGCTCATCTTCGCGCTCGCGCAGCGCAATGGCGTGTCCATTCCCTACGCCAGCGTCGAAGAATTGCGCAAGGCCTACGCCTTCACCAACCTGCAGAGCTTTCTCGACATCTACTACGCCGGCGCCAGCGTGCTGCTGAAGGAACAGGATTTCTACGACATGGCCTGGGCCTACCTGGAGCGCGCGGCAGCAGACAACGTGGTGCACACCGAGATGTTCTTCGACCCGCAGACGCACACGGCGCGCGGCGTGTCGATGGAGACGGTCATCAACGGCCTGCACCGCGCCTGCGTCGATGCGCAACCGAAGCTGGGCGTGAGCGCCACGCTCATTCTGTGCTTCCTGCGGCACCTGAGCGAAGAAGAAGCCCTCGAGACGCTGGAGCAGGCGCTGCCATTCCGCGACAAGTTCATCGGCGTGGGGCTCGATTCGAGCGAAGTCGGCCATCCGCCAGAGAAGTTCGCGCGCGTGTTCGCACGCTGCCGCGAGCTTGGCTTTCACCTTGTCGCGCATGCGGGCGAAGAGGGCCCGCCGGCCTATGTGTGGAGCGCGCTCGACGTGCTCAAGGTCGAGCGTGTCGACCACGGCGTGCAAAGCACCAAGGACCCTGCGCTGATGAAGCGGCTCGCGCAAGACCGCATTCCGCTCACCGTGTGCCCGCTGTCGAACCTCAAGCTCTGCGTGTTCCCTGATCTGTCGCAGCACAACCTTGGCGCGCTGCTGGGCGCGGGCCTGGTCGCCACCGTCAACTCGGACGACCCGGCCTACTTCGGCGGCTACATGAACCAGAACTTCACGCAGACCTTCGCGGCCACCGGGCTCAGCGTGCAGCAGGCCTGGCAGCTCGCGGCGAACAGCTTCGAAGGCAGCTTCATCGACGCGGCTGCCAAGCGTGCCTATGTCGACCGGCTCAACGCGGCCTTCGCGACTTTTTGATCCGCAACGGCGGGCCGCGGCACCAGCAGCGGCCTCGCCACCAGCGCGCAGGCGCTGGCCGCCAGCCACACCATCGGCCAGCCCTGCAGCGCCAGCAGGTGCGGAATGGAAAACGGCGTGACGAAGCAAACCAGGAACACACTGGTGTTGGCCATGCCCAATGCCGTGCCGGCGCGGGCCGCACCGGCCAGCGTGGCGAGCTCGGTGTAGGCCACGCCGTGCCAGGCCGACACGCACACGCCGCTCACGCCCAGCAGAACGACCAGCGCGATGCGCAGCGCAACTGAATCGGCGGCATGCGTGCCCGAGGCCATCACCAGCACCGCGAGGCCAGCGAACAGCAGCACGCTGAGCGCACTGCAAGCCCGCAGGTAGGCCGGCCGGTTGCGCCGCCGATCCGTCCAGCGGCCGCTCCACACGCGCATGACCATCGCGCCGACCTGCGTGAACACCATCGTCGCGGTGATCGTCGCGAAGCCCGCATGGCCGAAGTCGTGCAGGAACACGGTGCCGAAGGACAGCACCGCGAACTGCGGGGCGCAGAGGATGCCGATGCCGGCCACGATGCGCCACACGCGCACGTCGTGCAGTGGACCACTCTTGGGTGCGGCCGCTTCCACGGTCTTGTTGCCGCGCGGCGCAATGGGTGGCTCGTGCACCCACGCCCAGCTCATCGCCGCGCTCAGCGCGCACAGCAGCGCGAGCAGGCCGTACAGCGCGGCAAAGCCGAAGTGCAGGGCGACGAAAGGCAGCACCAGCGCGCCGATGCCGCCGCCCATTGGCACGGCCGTCTGCCGGATGCTCATCGCGAGGCCGCGCTCGCTGGCGTCGAACCACGTCATCACCGCGCGGCCACTGGCACCGTTGACGCTGCCGCCAAGCAGGCCGACCAGCAGCAGCCCGGCGCCGAGCCAGCCCAGGCCGGGAATGTGCCCTGCCGCGGGTGCGGCCCACAGCGCCATAGCCACGAGCGCGATGGCCGTGCTGCCCAGGCCCATCAGCAGCACCGGCCGGTCGCCCCAGCGGTCGGTCAGCAGACCCCATGGCAGCTCGCTCACCGCGATGCCCAGGCCCATGAGGCCGAGCACCAGCCCGAGCGTGGCGTTGTCGAGCTGGTAGCCGGTGCGCATGAGCACGGCGGTCATCGGGATGCCGCTGAAGGCCACGGAGAAGGCCGCGTTGGCGGCCACACCGGCAGTCAGCACCTTCCAGCGGTGGCGCGGCGAGAACGTAGAGGAGGAAGAGGGAGATTGCGTCATGTTGGGCGCAGTGTCCACCGCCGCCAAGGTTTTGAAAATCAGAAAATAATGTGCCAATCGTCCTGAAAAACAGGATGGTCAAAAAAGGAGCCCCGACATGAGCCAGGTGATGTTCGATCTCGACGTGCTGCGCACTTTCTCCACCGGCATCACGCTCGGCAGCTATGCGCGTGCCGCCGACAAGCTGGGCCGCTCGACTTCAGCAGTGAGCGCGCAGCTCAAGAAGCTGGAGTCACAGGCCGGCACCGTGCTGTTCCGCAAGGCCGGCCGCGGGCTGGAGCTAACCGACGCCGGCGAAACGCTGCTGGCCTATGCGCACCGCATGCTCGAACTGAATGAAGAAGCCAGCGCCGCCATGCGCGGCGCCGACCTGCAGGGCTGGGTGCGCCTCGGCCTGCAGGAAGACTTCGGCGAGACGCTGCTGCCTGCCGTGCTCGGCCGCTTCGCGCGCGCGCATCCCAAGGTGCGCATCGAGGCCTGCGTGGCGCGCAGCGGCGAGCTGCGGGAGCGGCTCGAACTCGGCCAGCTCGACCTGGCGCTGGCATGGGACGCGGGCGACCAGCCCCTGTCGCCGTATGCCGAGCGCGTGGCGCGCTTGCCCCTGCTGTGGATCGGCCCCAAGGCGCCCGACCGGATCGAAGCCGACTGGTGGACGCAGCGCGAGTACCGCGGCACCGGCACGCGCCAGGCCAAGAGCAAGGAGCCGTTGCCGCTCATCATGCTCGACGCCCCGTGCCCGCTGCGCGAGATCGTCATCACTGCGCTCGACCGCGCCGGCGTGCCATGGCGCCGCGCCTTCGGCAGCGCCAGCCTGGCCGCGCTGTGGGCCGCTGCCTCGGCCGGCCTGGGCCTCACGGTGCGCACGCCTTTCGGGCTGCCATCGCACGTGCGCATCATCGATCGCACGATGCTGTCCCTGCCGGCACTGCCGCAGATATCGCTCGTGCTCTATCGCGCGCAGGCCCACTCCGAGGCCCCGGTGGGCCGGCTGGCCACGCTGCTGCTGGAGGCGGTGCGCCAGCATGTGCAGCCCATGGCCGTTCCGATGCGGGAGAATCCGCCGCTGGAGACAAAAACAAAAGTGATACGGCATGGCAACGCAAAACTTCCTGCACCTGTGGGATGACCGGTTCCTCTACATCACGCCGGCGATCCAGTCGGGCCTGACGGCCCGCTCGTCGGCCACGCTGTTGGCGTCGATCAGCGGGCATCCCTTCGCGCTGGAGGCGGTCGACGGCACGCGCGTGCACTGCACCGCGGCGCTTGTCGCTCCGCACGTGTCGCGCCGGCTCGACGTCGATGGCTGCGGGCTGCTGTCGCTCAATCTCGATCCGGCCTCGAGCGCCTACCGCATGCTCGCCAAACGCATGGGCGGCCACGGCATCCTGCCGATCGATGCGCGCCGCTTCGGCCGGCTGCGCGACGATTTCGATCCGGCGCAGCACGGCGCGCTTTGCAGCCGCGGGCTGCGGGCGCTCAGCGTGAAGCTGGTCGAGGCCATCAACGAATTCCCCGAGAGCGAAGCGGCCATCGACCCGCGCATCGAACGCGTGCTGCAGGCCATCCGCGCGCATGCGGGGCAGATTCCGCTGCGCGACCTGTCGGCCGTGGCCTGCCTCTCGCCCGACCGGCTCACGCACCTGTTCGCCCGGCAGGTGGGCGTGTCGGTCAAGCGCTATGCGCTGTGGACCAAGGTGCGGCGCACGGTGCAGCAGTTCACCGTGCGGCGCCCGCTTACCGATGTTGCGCTGGTCAGCGGCTTCACCGACGCGGCGCACATGAGCCGCACCTTCCAGCGCTACTTCGGCCTGTCGCCGTCCTTCCTGGCGAGCCAGGTGCGCGTGACCGCCGACGACGGGGCCTCGCACGCCTGGGGCCACCAGCAGGGGCTGGCGTCAATGTAAAGAAGGGCACGCGCGCGAGGCGTTCGCGTCGCCCGTCTTAAGATTGCCGCCGGACGCGCCACGCACGCTCATCGCCCACGCAGCTGCGTTCCTCATACACAACAGGAACACTGCATGCGCTCGAAATTCAAGTGCGGCCTCAGGCCGCTTTTTCTCGTGTCGGTTGCCATGGCCCTCGTGGCATGTACCGGCATTACCGACCGTTCAACGCCCCCGCACGGCAGCTACAAGGCCGAGATCCGCCGCACCGCCATGGGCGTGCCGCACATCAAGGCGGACGACTGGGCCGGTGCCGGCTATGGCTACGGCTATGCGCAGGCGCAGGACGATCTCTGCACCATGGCCGACAGCTTTCTCACCTACCGCGGCGAGCGTTCGCAGTTCTTCGGCGCCGAGGCGCTGCTGACGGCCAAGAGCACCATCGGCCAGCCCAGGAACATCGACTCCGACTTCTTCCACAAGCACGTGATCACGGCCGACGTGGTGGGGGCCATGGCCCGCGCGCAGCCGGCCAGCATCCGCGGCATGGTCGAAGGCTTTGCCGCTGGCTACAACCGCTACGTGCGCGAGCTGAAGGCTGGTGCCGGTGCAGGCAACGCACATGCGGCTTGCCGCAACGAGGCGTGGGTGCGGCCGGTGAGCGCCGACGACATCTACCGCCGCATGTACGCCACCAATCTGGCGGCGGGCTACAGCAACTTCCTCTCGAACATCGCGAATGCGGCGCCGCCTGCCGCCAAGGTGTCGTCGCGCGAGGAGCACGGCACGCAGCCGCTGGCGCTGCAGGTCGGCGGCGAGACGGGCGTGGGCAGCAACATGATCGGCTTCGGCACGGCCGCCACCGGCGACGCGAGCCCGCTGCTGTTCGGCAACCCGCACTGGTACTGGCGCGGGCCTGATCGCTTCTATCAGGCGCAGCTCACCATTCCGGGGCAGCTCGACGTCAGCGGCACGTCTTTCCTCGGTGTGCCGGTGATCCTGATCGGCTTCAACGACAACATCGCGTGGAGCCACACGGTGTCGGCGGCGCGGCGCTTCGGTCTCTTTCAATTGCAGCTCGCTCCGGGTGACGCAACGAGCTACTTGCGCGACGGCCGACAGGTGAAGATGCAGGCGCGCACCGTCACCGTGAACGTGAAGCAGGCCTCTGGCAAGGTCGAGCCGGTAACGCGCACGCTCTACACCTCCGAATACGGCCCGCTGGTGAACCTGGGCGCGATCAACCCGGCGCTGGCCTGGAGCCAGAGCATGGCCTTCGCCATCCGCGACATCAACGCCGACAACTACCGTACCTTCCGCACCTGGCTGCGCTGGGCGCAGGCCAAGTCGCTCGACGAGCTCATCGCCATCCAGCGCGAAGAGGCCGCTATTCCCTGGGTCAACACCGTGGCCGTGGGCCGTGGCAGCGCCAAGGCCTGGTATGCGGACATCGGCGCGGTGCCCAACGTGTCGCCCGAGCAGATGGCTGGTTGCACCACGCCCGCCGGCAAGGCGATGGCGGCCGCGCTGCCGCGCGTGCCGGTGTTCGACGGCTCGCGCAGTGCCTGCGACTGGCAGAGCGACGCCGACTCGGTGCAGAAGGGGGCAGTCGGCCCTTCGCGCATGCCGAGCCTGCTGCGCGACGACTACGTCGCCAACATGAACGACAGCTACTGGCTTGCCAACCCGAAGGCGCCGCTCACGGGCTACCCGGCCATCTTCGGCCCGACGGGCAGCAACGCGCAGACATTCCGCACGCGGCTCGGCCATCTCATTGCGCAAGACACGAGCAAGGGCGCAACGGTCGATGCCGTCGAGCGTGCGACGCTCGGCAGCCGCGCCTACACCGCCGAACTGTTCAAGGCCCGCGCGCTGGAGCTGGTGTGCGGCGTGCCGCGCATTGCAGTCACGGGCGACGCGCAGACCGGTGAGGCGTTCTCGCCGCCGCGCAGCGTCGACACCGGACCCGCCTGCGCGGTGCTGAAGGCGTGGAACAACACCGGCCTGGCCTCGGCGCGCGGCGCTCATGTGTGGGACGAGTTCTGGGCGCGCGCCTCACGCCTGCCCGCGGACAGGCTCTATGAAGTGCCCTTCAGCGCGAGCGATCCGATCAACACGCCGAGCGGCCTGAAGACTTCGGCCGCCGAGGACCTGCGGCAGGCCTTCGGCGCGGCAGTGCTGCGCGTGCAGGCCAGCGGCTACGCACTCGACGCGCCGCGCGGCGACACGCTGTTCGTGACGCGCAACGGCCAGAAGATCCCGCTGTCGGGCGGCTGCGACGGCCAGGGCTACTTCACGATCCTTTGCTCGGAGAACCGGCTCGACAAGGGCGGCTACACCATGGACGCGAACCCCAACGGCAACAGCTACATGCAGATCGTGCGTTTCCCCGCAGGAGGCGTCGAGGCTCACACCTTCCTCACCTTCTCGCTGTCGGACGATCCGGCATCGCCGCACAACGCCGACTACACACGCGCCTACAGCGCCGGGCAGTGGCTGCGCCTGCCGTTCTCCGAATCGGAGATCAAGGCCGACGCCGCCTACAGCAGCGTGACCATCAGCGAGTAGGGAGGAGGGCGCAGCGGTACTTCTTCAGCGCCGCTTCGCCAGCCAGTTCCACCCGGCGCCCGCGGTCATCAGCACGCAGGTGCCGAGGAACACGGCGCGCATGCCGATGTGCCCGCCCACGAAGCCGCCGAGCAGCGGCCCCGCGACTTGGCCTGTGTACTGCGCAGAGGTCGAGTAGCCGAGCATGTTGCCCGCCACTCGCTCGGGCACGTTGTGGCGGATCACGCTCGCGATGCAGGGCAGCAGCCCGCCGAGCGACAGCCCCATCAGAAAGCGCAGCACCACCAGCTGCCAGCCCGAGCTGACGAAAGCCTGCGGTACCAGCAGCAGTGCCGACACCGCAAGGCAGCCGACGATCACGTTCCAGTGCCCCACGCGGTCGGCCAGCTTGCCCAGCCACGAGGCCGAGAGAATGCTGCCCAGCGCCGCCGCCGACATCACGAGGCCGGCCATCATCGTCACGCGGTTCGGGTCTTCGACCAGCGTGGCAACGTAGACGGTGATGATCGGCTCGATCGACATGTTCGCGAGCATCAGCAGCATGCCGGTGAAGAGCATCGCGACCAGCGGTCGCTTGTCGGGCACGGCGGCCCAGCCGGTGTCGTCGGAGGCGCCGCGCTGCTTCGATGCGGAAGGCGCCTTCTTCTCTTCGCGGATGAGGAAGGCCGTCGCGAGAAAGGCCACGAAGATCATCGCGCCCGCCGCGAAGAAGGTGTTGCGAATGCCGACCAGCGGCGGCAGCACGCCGCCCACCAGCGGCCCCACGAGGTTGCCCGCCATGATGGCCGACGACATCGTGCCCAACGCCCAGCCGGTGCGGTCCTTGGGCGTCTGCGTGGCGACCAGCACCATCGAGCCCGAGGCATAGCCGCCGAGCAGCCCCGCCAGCAGCCGCAGGCCCACGAGCTGCCACACGTTGCCCGCAAGGCCGATCAGCGCCATCGCCACCGCCATGCCGAGGCTCGCGCGGATCAGCATCGGCTTGCGCCCGTAGCGGTCGGCCAGCCGGCCCCACAGCGGCGCGACCAGCGCGGCGCTGAAGAAGGTGGCGCCGTAAGCCGCGCCCGACCACTGCACGATGGCCGCATGGTCCTTCACGCCCAGCTGCTCGACGTACAGCGGCAGGAAGGGCAGCAGCAGCGTCATCGCGATGATGGTGGTGAAGGAGCCGAACATGCAGACGGCGAGGTTGCGCTGCCAGTGGGTGTGGGCGCCCGTCCCGGCTGGCGGGGCATTTGTTGCGTTCGTTGTTGTCGGGGGCGTCATGGGGAGCGCCCATTGTGGGACGACGCGGCCGGGTTGACGCTTGCCGATTGGTGGCGGCACCCATCGCCGCGCGGGAAGGCCGTGCTGCGTATCCCTCACGCCAACGCGGTCAGCGCAGGTCGTCTAGCCTCGCGTCCGTCATTCAGTGCAACCCTCTTTTCAGGACATGGCAATGAAACGCATCGGCGTGCTCGTCTTCCCCGGTTTCCAGATCCTCGACCTCGCGGCGATTGCGGCGTTCGAGCTCGCCAACATCCATGCCGGCAAGGCGGTCTACAAGGTCGAGCTGCTATCGGAAGAGGGCGGCCTCGTGACCAGCTCGTCGGGCGTGGCCACCGACAGCAAGCGCTTCGGCACGGCGAAGTTCGACACGCTGGTGATGAGCGGCGCGCTCTTCGTTGCGCCCACGTCCGAGAAGATGCGCCGCTTTCTGTGTGCGGGGCTGCGCAATGCGCGCCGTGTGGCCAGCATCTGCACCGGCGCCTTCGGGCTGGCAGATGCGGGCCTGCTCGACGGACGCCGGGCGACCACGCACTGGTCCTTTGCGGGCGAACTGCAGAAGCGTCATCCCGCCATCAGGGTGCAGCCCGACCGCATCTTCATCAACGACGGGCCGGTGTGGACCTCGGCCGGCATGACGGCCGGCATCGATCTCGTGCTGGCGCTGGTGGAGGAAGACCTCGGCGTGGAGGCTGCCCGGTTCGCGGCGAGGAAGCTGGTCGTGTATCACCGCCGCGCGGGCGGGCAGTCGCAGTACTCCGCGCTGCTCGAGCTGGAACCCAAGTCCGATCGCATCCAGAAGGCGCTGGCGCATGCACGCGCCAACCTGCGCGAGACGCTTTCGGTGGAGGAACTGGCCGAGGTCGCGCACCTGAGCCCGCGCCAGTTCAGCCGCGCCTTCAAGGCCGAGACCGGGCAGTCGCCCGCGCATGCCGTGGAGAATCTGCGCGTGGAGGCGGCACGCGCGCTGATCGACGAGGGCAGCCTTGCGCTAGGCGTGGTCGCGCGCGAAACGGGCTTCGGCGACCCCGAGCGCATGCGCCGCGCTTTCCTGCGCACGCTGGGGCAACCGCCGCAGAGCGTGCGCCGAGTGGCCCGGAAAGAGGCCGCCACGGCCTGAAGCGTCGGATGTCCTGAAAGGTGGTTTATATGACATTTACGCCATAGCCTTGCAGGAGGAGACTTCCCCTCATGGCCACAACCCCGTGGCGATCAAAGGAAACTCCATGACTGCAACTTCAAATCCCGGCAAGGGCACCGCCCTCATCACCGGCGCCTCGTCCGGCATCGGCGCCGTGTACGCGGACCGCCTCGCGCGGCGCGGCTTCGACCTGATCCTGGTGGCGCGCAATCGCGAGCGCCTCGCCGCACTGGCCGCGAAGCTCGCGGACGAGACCGGGCGCAAGGTCGAGGTCCTTTCGGCCGACCTGTCCGACCGAAAGGCCATCGCGTCCGTGGAAGCCGTGCTGCGCACTCGCGGCGACATCACCGTGCTGGTGAACAACGCCGGCTTCGGCGCCGCCGCACCGCTGCTCGGCTCGGACATCGACAGGATGGAAGAAATGATCGAGCTCAACGTGAGCGCGCTCACGCGGCTCACCTATGCGGCCGTGCCCGGTTTCGTCGAACGCGGCGCCGGCACGCTGGTGAACATCGCCTCCATCGTGGCGATCTCGCCCGAGACGCTCAACGGCGTGTACGGCGGCACCAAGGCCTTCGTGCTGGCGCTGAGCCAGTCGCTGCAGCACGAGCTGAAGGACAAGGGCGTGCGCGTGCAGGCGGTGCTGCCCGGTGCGACGGCCACCGAGTTCTGGGGCGTCGCGGGCGTGCCGATCGAGCATTTGCCCAGAGAGATCGTGATGACCGCGCAAGACATGGTCGACGCGGCCCTCGCAGGGCTCGACCAGGGCGAGCAGGTCACGATTCCCGCGCTGCCCGACCTTGCCGAGTGGGATGCCTTCGATGCGGCGCGGCGTGCGATGTCGGGGCGGTTGTCCAGCACCGTGCCCGCGGTGCGCTACCGCGCCGCCTAGACGGCGCGGGCATAAAATCCTCACCCCGCAGCAGGGCGTCCCGGCCTGCTGCGGGGTTTTGCTTTTCCGGGGCCATGTAGAGGAACACCATGTACAAAAACCTCGCGGGCCGCGCCGTTCTGGCGCTGGCCGCCGCGTGCTTTTTATCTCCCGCCTTCTCGCAAACGCAGCGAGCCAAGGGTCCGCTGAAGATCGGCTTCGTCTACGTCACGCCCGTCACCGATGCCGGCTGGGTGCGCCAGCATGAAGAGGGCCGCAAGGCCGTCGATGCTGCGTTGGGCGACAAGGTCAAGACCACCTACGTCGAGAACGTGGCCGAAGGTGCCGATGCCGAGCGCGTGATCCGCGACCTCGCGCAGCAGGGCAACACGCTCATCTTCACGCCGAGCTTCGGCTACATGGAGCCTACGCTGAAGGTGGCGAAGGACTTCCCCGAGGTGAAGTTCGAGTCGATCACCGGCTACAAGACCGCGCCCAACGTGGCGACCGCCAATGCGCGCTACTACGAGGGCCGCTACCTCGCGGGCATCGCGGCCGGCCGCATGACGAAGACCAATATCGCGGGATACGTGGCGGGCTTTCCGATTCCCGAGGTGCTGCAGGGCATCAACGCCTTCACGCTCGGCATGCGCTCGGTGAACCCGGCCGCGAAGGTGCACGTGGTGTGGCTCAACCAGTGGTTCGATCCGCCGAAGGAGCGCGATGCGGCGATGGCGCTGTTCAACCAGAACGCCGACGTGATCGCCTTTCACACAGGCTCCACCGCCGTGATGGCTGCGGCGCAGGAGCGCGGCAGGATCGCCATTGCCTACCACTCCGACATGCGCAGGATCGCGCCCGACGCGCAGATCGTCGCAGTCACGCACCAGTGGGGCGGCTACTACACGCAGCGCGCGAAGGCCGTGCTCGACGGCAGCTGGAAAAGCGGCAACCTCTGGGGCGGCGTGAAGGACGGAATGATCCGCGTCGGCGACTTCGGCACGAAGGTGCCCAAGGCCGTGCAGGACGAGGTGCTGGCGCGGCAGAAGGACATTGCGGCGGGCAAGCTGCAGCCGTTTCGCGCAACTGCCGGTGACGTGCGTGACAACGAAGGCCATGTCGTGATCGCCAAGGGCGCGCAACTGAGCGACGAGCAGATCCTGAAGATGAACTGGCTGGTCGAGGGCGTGCAGGGGCGGGTGGCGCGCTAGCTCTATTGACCTGCGGGAGCAGCACGAGGCAACAGAGCCTTGATGCGCTGGCGAAGCAGCGCGGGCGTCACGGTCGGAGTCATTTGCAGCACGGCCATGCAACGGTCCATTCGACCCGGTCGTGCAAGCAGCGCCTCGGCGGCCTTGGTGAGATCGGTGTCGATGCTGTTGCCGTAGGCGCGGCTGGCTTTGCTCGTTGCTCGACGCAACAGTGCCGCCCCGGGTTTCATCATGGCCAGGTCGATGATGTCGCGGCTGAAGACGCTGTCGTCGGCCCAACGGTCCGAGTTTGCGAGCAACTTGCTCGTTGCCATGTCGAGCGGCGTAAGGGTCGCGATGTCGCCGACTCGGTCCTCTGCTCCCGGCAATTCAAGTTCGATGCGCGCTTCGAGAACGATTTCAAACTTGATCTCGGTGTTGTCTACGCGAACCGACGATCGAATGCCGTATTGATCGGCGCGAAGTTCAGCCGATTGCTGAATCTCGGAGCCTTGGCGTGCGAGTGCGCCGAGGCCTTGATTCCTCGTCAGCAGTTGGCGCAGTTGGCGATAGCCATCGATGTCGGATACGAGGAAGTCGATGTCCACGGACTCGCGGTACTCGCCGTAGCGAAGCGCGATAGCCGTGCCTCCGCCGAAGAAGCAATGGCTTTGGGCGAGCAGGTTTGCGTCGAGTGAGGCCAGCACCTGAGCGACGCGTTGATGGTGTGGCCGTTCAAACATGCAATGGCTTCCTGCCAAGGGTGCGCGCCAGGTCTTCCAACAAGTCGCGCTCTTTGGCGTCCAGTGCGGATGTGTCGACATGGCGCCAGTTGCGCTCGTAGGTTCCCCATGCTTCTTCGGGCGTGAGTTCGGTGGTCGGGGCCAATTGCCAGGCAAGTCGGCGCAACTGGGGGTAATCGGCAATTCGAATGCCCCCTGGGAGCGGCGCAAGGGCTGGCGGCTCAGTGGACATCACCACATCGACGTCGAGACCCAATGCTCCCAGCGCATTCATATAGGCGCCCATCGTGACCGAGGGTTCTCCGCGCTCGATCCTGTGCAGCGTCATGCGAGACACGCCCGCTGCCTCTGCGGCGGTGGTGGCGCTGACCTTCAACGCCTTGCGGTGTGCATGAATGCGGCTGCCGAGCGTTGCGAGGCGCCGGTCTGCTGTGGCTGTGGTGGGCGGGGAAGTGGAGGGCATTGTGTCTCCCATGTTAGACAAATTTGAAGATTTGTCCAGAATGAGTTACATTAAGCGCTATCTTTCAGCCCAGCCGCTCGACCACAAAGTCCACAAAGGTCCGCAGCTTCGCACTCGGCCGCGCTTCCGGCAGCCGCATGATGTGCACCTGTCGCGTGGGCAGTTCCCACTCGGGCAACAGCTGCACCACCTGGCCCGATGCGAGTGCAGGTCCGAGCAGCGCATCGGCCTGCACGATCACACCCACGCCGGCCATGGCTGCGGCCAGCAGTGCCTGGCCGTTGTTGGTGGTGAGCGGGCCACGCACCGGCACGTGCACCGTCTCGCCCTTGCGCGTGAAGCGCCATGAATGGTTCGGCCCCCAGGTCGCGAAGCCCAGCAGCGGAAAGGCCTCCAGGTCGGACGGGTGCTTCGGCTGCCCGTGGCGCGCGACCCATGCGGGGCTGGCCACGGCATACATGCGCGCCAGCGCGAGCGGTCTTGCAATGAGCCGCTCGTCGACCGCGGCGCCCGAGCGGATGCCGCAGTCGAAGCCCTCCTCCGCGAGATCGACCACGCGGTCGTTGAGGCTCAAGTCGACCTTCACCTGCGGATAGGCGGCGATGTAGTCGCCGATCACCGGCGTGAGCCGGTGCGCGCCGTAGGCCACGGGCGCGGTGACGCGCAGCACGCCCTGGGGCATGGCGCGCAGCGACTCGGCCACACCGTCGGCGGTGTGCACGCTGGCCAGCACGTCGCGGCAGCGCTCGAGGTAGGCGGCGCCTATCTCAGTGAGCGCGTGGCGGCGCGTGGTGCGTTCCAGCAGGCGCGCGCCAAGCTGCTCTTCGAGCGCGCGTATGTGCTTGCCGACCATCACGGCAGACAGGTCGAGCGCCTCGGCGGCGGCCGCGAAGCTGCCCGCATCCACCGTGGCGACGAAGACCTCCATGGCGCGGAGCTTGTCCATATTGAGAATCCAGAGTTTCGAATGACTGAACCAGGTGGCAATTTATCAAATCAATGGTTCGTAAAACAATCGCTGCTTGTTGATTCACTTTTGGCGAGGTTCTCCATGAAGGTTCTTGTTGTGGGCGCGACGGGCGCAATTGGCAGTGCGGTGGCTCAGACGCTGGCTGAGCGCGGTCACGAGGTGATTCGCGCAGGCCGCACGCGCGGCGATCTCCAGGTCGACATCACGAGCGATGCGAGCGTCGAGGCGCTGTATGCGGCGGTGGGACGCGTCGATGCCATCGTGTCGGCGGCGGGCGGGCTGTTCTTCGGGCCGCTGAATGAAATGCGGCCGGCCGACTTCAACGTCGGCCTGCAGGACAAGCTGCTCGGCCAGGTGCGGCTCGCGTTGCTGGGCCAGCATGTGCTGACCGATGGCGGCTCGATCACGCTGACCACGGGCATCGTGGCGGACGAGCCGATCCGCCAGGGCGCGAATGCCACGGCCGTCAATGCAGCGGTCGAGGGTTTCGTGCGCGGCGCGGCGATCGAGTTGCCGCGCGGCATTCGCATCAACGTGGTGAGCCCGACGGTGCTGACCGAATCGCTGCCGCTGTACGGGTCGTTCTTTCCCGGATTCGAGTCGGTGTCGGCGGCGAAGGCTGCGCAGGCCTATGTGCGCAGTGTCGAAGGGCCGCAGACGGGGCGCGTGTATCGCGTGTGGCAATGAGAGTGCGCGCGTTGCTCGGGGGCGTGTCGCTCGCGTTCGTGGCGGCGATGGCCTCGGCTGCGCCGGCCGGGGTGCAGGCCTTGCCGGACGACTGGTATCCGGAAAGCGTCGCCATCGGCCCGGACGGCTCGTTCTACGTCGGCAGCTGGCGCGAGGGCGCGGTCGCGCGCCTGAAGCCGGGTGTCGCGCCGAAGGCCGAGGTGCTCGTGAAGCCCGGCGCCAATGGTCTGGCGAACGGGCAGGGCGTGCTGGTCGATGCGAAGCATCGGGCGCTGTGGGTCTGCTCGGGCAGCAGCGGCTTCACCACCGTGCCGCAGACGCCGAGCGCACTCAAGCGCTACGACCTGGCCACGGGCGCGCCGCGCGCGAGCTATGCAATGCCCGACAGCGGCTACTGCAACGACCTCGCGCAGGACGCACGCGGCAATCTCTACGTGACCGACTCCTACCACCCGCGCGTGCTGAAGCTCGCACCGGGCGCCACCGCGCTCACGGTGTGGAAGGAAGACCCGGCGCTGGCCGGACCGGGCCCCTACAAGGGCCTGAACGGCATCGCCATCGATGGTGGGCGCGATGTCTATGTGAGCCTCGTGGCGGCGGCTCCTTACGTGCTGCGCATCGGTTTGGGCGCTGAAGGCAACGCCGGCGAGGTCACGCGCATCGAGGCGCCGCGCGTGCTGAAGAACGTCGACGCAATCCGCGCCTGGAAGCCCGGCCGGCTCGTGCTGTTCGAGAGCAATGCCTTCGGCGAAGGCCCCTACGGTGGCCAGATCACAGTGGCGCGTGTCGACGGCACGAAGCTCGGCCTGCAGACGGTAGTGACAGGGCTCAACGACCCCTCGTCGGGCGCGGTGCGGGGCGACCGCGTCTACTTCATCGAATCGAAGTACGCGCTGCTGACCAAGCGCAAGGAGGGCGACGGGCCGGTGCCGACCGGCGTGCCCTTCGACATCCAGTCGCGTGCGCTGCCGCCGCGATGAGTGCGTTCCGCATATAGCACTCATATGCGCATGGAAATTGCGGTGCGGTGGGGCTGGATTACCCTCCGCACCCACGATGAAAAAAGCCTACCGCGCCTCCCTCCTGCGATTCGACGCCGCCGGCCAGCCCGTTTTCGATGAAGACGGCCTGCTGGTCGTGGCCCCCGACAGCACCGGCCGCCAGCGCGTGCTCGATGCGGGCAGCCATGCCGCCGTCGCGCCGCGCCACCCCGGCGCCCACGTGACCCATCTGCCGGGGCGCATCCTCGCGCCGGGCTTCGTGGATATGCACATCCACTATCCGCAGACCGACATCATCGGTTCGCCCTCGCCGGGCTTGCTGCCCTGGCTCGAGAACTACACCTTCCCTGCCGAAAGCAAATTCGCAGACCCCGCGCATTCGAACGAAGTGGCCGACGTGTTCTTCGGTGAACTGCTGCGCAACGGCGTGACCACCTCGCTGACCTTCGCGACTTCGCATGTGGCCTCGGTCGATGCCTTCTTCGAAGGCGCGCAGCGCCGCGGCCTGCGCATGATGACCGGCAAGGTGCTGCAGGACCGCAATTCGCCCGACGGCGTGCGCGACGAAACCGAGCAGAGCCTGATCGACTCCGAAGCGCTGATCCGCAAGTGGCACAACGTCGACCGGCTGGGCTATGCCATCACGCCGCGCTTTGCACCCGCGAGCACCGATGCCCAGATGCGCGGCGCGAGCGAGCTTGCCGCCAAATACGCCGACACCTGGATCCAGTCGCACGTGGCGGAGAACCGCGACGAAGTGAGCTGGGTGCGCGAGCTGTACCCCAAGGCGCGCTCGTATCTCGACGTGTACGCCGGCTTCGGCCTGATGCGCGAGCGCGCCGTGTACGCCCACTGCATCTACCTCGACGACGCCGACCGCGCCCTGCTGCGCGAGACGAAGACGGCGGCGGCCGTGAGCCCGACGAGCAACCTGTTCCTCGGCAGCGGCTTCTTCGACTTCGGCGCGGCCGACCGCGTGGGCTATCCGTACGGCCTCGCCAGCGACGTGGGCGGCGGCACCAGCTTCAGCCCCTTTCACACCATGATGGCCGCCTACTACGTCGGCCGTGAAGGCCAGACCAAGACCGGCCTGAGCATCGCGCCCTCCGAGCTCTGGTGGCGCCACACCGGCGGCGCGGCGCGCGCGCTGGGGCTCGACGGCGTGGTGGGCAACCTGCAGCCGGGCTGCGAGGCCGACTTCCTGGTGCTCAACCCGGCGGCCACGCCTCTGCTGGCGCGCAAGACAAAACTGGCGAGCACGCTGGAAGAAATGCTCTTCGCGATGATCGTGCTGGGCGACGACCGCCTGGTCGAGCGCACGGTGATTTCGCAGGCGCTGTAGCACCCGGGGCGGCGGGGAGGGCAGTGGCGCATGCCACAATTCGCGCCATCTCCCCCGCAGCAGCAGTAGCGACCGCATATGAGCATCAAGAGCGACAAATGGATCCGGCGCATGGCCGAGCAGAACGGCATGATCGAGCCCTTCGAGCCCGGTCAGGTGCGCGAGAGCGACGGCCACAAGATCATCAGCTACGGCACCTCCAGCTATGGCTACGACATCCGGTGCGCGCCTGAATTCAAGGTTTTCACCAACATCCACAGCACCGTGGTCGACCCGAAGAATTTCGACGAGAAGAGCTTCGTCGACATGCACGGCGACTACTGCATCATTCCGCCCAACAGCTTCGCGCTGGCGCGCACCGTCGAATATTTCCGCATCCCGCGCAACGTGCTCACCATCTGCCTCGGCAAGAGCACCTATGCGCGCTGCGGCATCATCGTCAACGTCACGCCCTTCGAGCCCGAGTGGGAAGGCTACGTGACACTCGAATTCAGCAACACCACGCCGCTGCCCGCCAAGATCTACGCGGGCGAAGGCTGCGCGCAGGTGCTGTTCTTCGAGAGCGACGAGGTTTGCGAGACCAGCTACAAGGACCGCGGCGGCAAGTACCAGGGCCAACGCGGCGTCACCCTGCCAAAAACCTGACGAAACACCAAGCCGTCTGCTGACGGCCGGTTACCCCGGAGGGCGCCGGGGCAAGTACCATCCTGCGACCGCCGGCAAATCCTCTTGCAATGGCCGGCAAGGAGACTGCGATGAGATGGGAAGGCAACGAACAATCGGACAACGTCGAAGACCGCCGCGGTGAAGGTGGCGGTGGTGGCGGGGGCGGCGGCTTCATCGGCGGTCGCGGCATCGGCATCGGCACCATCGCGGTCGCGCTGATCGCGGGCTGGGTCTTCGGCATCAACCCGCTCACGGTACTGAGCCTGCTCAGCGGTGGCGGCGGTCCGGCCCCGGTGCAGCAACAGCAACAGGGGCCCGCACCCAAGCCGCCGTCCGGCGACCGCGAGGCGGCCTTCGTCTCCACTGTGCTCAAGAACACCGAAGTGGTCTGGACGGGCATCTTCAAGCAGAACGGCGGCACGTACCACGCACCCCGGCTCGTGCTGTTCCGCAATGCCACGCCTACGGCCTGCGGCACGGGGCAGTCGGCCATGGGCCCGTTCTACTGCCCTGGCGACCAGAAGGTCTACATCGATCTCGGCTTCTACGACACGCTGAAGAACCAGCTCGGCGCGCCGGGCGAGTTTGCGCAGGCGTACGTCATTGCGCATGAGGTCGGCCATCACGTGCAGGACGAACTCGGCATCACCGCCAAGGTCGACGGCATGCGCAACCGCCTGAGCCAGACACAGAACAACGCGATGAGCGTGCGCGTCGAACTGCAGGCCGACTGCTTCGCGGGTGTGTGGGCCCACCATTCGCAAGAGTCGAAGAAGTGGCTCGACCCGGGCGACATCGAGGCCGCCATGAACGCCGCGCAGAAGATCGGCGACGACGCCCTGCAGCGTTCCGCAGGCCGTGCAGTGGTGCCCGACAGCTTCACCCACGGCTCGAGCGCGCAGCGCCAACGGTGGTTCGGCGCGGGTTATCAAAGCGGCGATATCAAGTCCTGCGACACCTTCAATGCGCGTAGCCTCTGAGCTGCATCGTCTTGAAGGGCCCGCCAGTGCTGAATTAGTTGCTATCTAATAAATAGCAATTCCGCTGGCGCGGGCGTTGTCATGCCGCCGTCACTGCCGTTTTTTGCGGCAATGCGACAATAGCGGGCTCAATGACAAGCTCCTTCTCCAATCTATCGCTGGCGGAACCGCTGGCGCGCGCCGTAGCCGAAATGGGCTACGAGACCATGACACCGATCCAGGAGCAGGCCATTCCGGTCGTGCTCGCGGGCCAGGATGTGATGGGCGCCGCCCAGACCGGCACCGGCAAGACGGCGGCGTTTTCGCTCCCGCTGCTGCAGCGCATGCTCAAGCATGAAAACGCCTCGACCTCGCCCGCGCGGCATCCGGTCCGGGCTCTCGTGCTGCTGCCCACGCGTGAACTGGCCGACCAGGTCGCGCAGCAGGTCAAGCTGTACGCCAAGTACACCAACCTGCGCAGCACGGTGGTGTTCGGCGGCATCGACATGAAGCCGCAGACGCTGGAACTGAAGAAGGGCGTCGAAGTGCTGGTCGCCACGCCGGGCCGGCTGCTCGATCACATCGAAGCCAAGAACGCGGTGCTCAACCAGGTCGAATACGTCGTGCTCGACGAAGCCGACCGCATGCTCGACATCGGCTTCCTGCCCGACCTGCAGCGCATCCTGAGCTACCTGCCCAAGCAGCGCACCACGTTGCTGTTCTCGGCCACGTTCTCGCCCGAAATCAAGCGACTGGCCGGCAGCTACCTGCAGAACCCCGTCACCATCGAAGTGGCGCGGCCGAACGAAACGGCCTCCACCGTCGAGCAGCATTTCTACAGCGTGGCCGACGACGACAAGCGCCGCGCGCTCAAGCAGATCGTGCAGCAGCGCGGCATCACGCAGGCTTTCGTGTTCGTCAACAGCAAGCTCGGCTGCGCGCGCCTCGCACGCTCGCTGGAGCGCGATGGCCTGCGTACCACCGCACTGCATGGCGACAAGAGCCAGGACGAACGCCTGAAGGCGCTCGCCTCGTTCAAGGCCGGCGAAGTCGACCTGCTCGTGTGCACCGACGTCGCTGCCCGTGGTCTCGACATCAAGGACGTGCCCGCGGTCTTCAACTTCGACATTCCGTTCAACGCCGAAGACTACGTGCACCGCATCGGCCGCACGGGCCGTGCCGGCGCCTCGGGCCTGGCCGTGAGCTTTGCCAGTGGCGGCAACGATGCGCGCCTGGTGGCCGACATCGAGAAACTGATCAAGAAGAAGATCGAGCTCGAACCCGTCGAGTTCGAAGAAGACCGCCCGCGCGGCCGCATCAACGACGGACGCCGTCACTGGCGCGAAGAAGGCGAAGCCGGCGACGCACGCGATGTGCTCGACCAGCCGCGCGAACGCCGCGAGGCCGAAGCCCGCCGCGGCGGTGGACGTCCGCACCGCGCACCGTCGGCACCGCGCGATCCGTTCTTCGACAAGCCTTACGAAGCCGGTGAGCCCGATGCCACACCGGCATGGGAAGCTGCCGCCAAGACTGCAACGCCCGCACGCGGCATCTCCAGCAACATCAAGACCAAGCGCAAGGTCGCCGCTCTGTTCAAGAGCGCCGAGCCGAGCTGATCCAGGCGTGTAGAGGCGGCATCAGCCGCCTCGGTTCAGCGCCAGCCGCGGTGCCATCCGTATTGCGGGTGGTGCCAGCCCCAGCCGTAGCGCGGGTGGTAGGCCCACACGAAGCCGATACCGGGCGACAAATACGTGGGTGCCACATAGGCCACGCCCGGGGGCGCTGAGTACACGGGGGCTGCCGGTGCGACCACGCAGCCGGTCAGGACTGCTGCCAGCGCGGCGGCGGACAAGGCAAGAACAGGGAATCTCATGGCAAAGCTCCTGGGACGAGTTGTTGTCGGTATGAACAACCAACGTCTCGTGGCATCGCCGGATGACGGCCTTTACCCAGGCTACACAGTGTCACCACCGTGTTGTCATCCTTTCAAAACGCTTGCATCTAGATCACGTTGAAATGATGCGTGCCGTCGCGCCCTAGCTGCGCCACCAGGCCGTACTCCCAATCGAGATAAGCCTGCATCGCTTCGGCCGGCGCATCGGTGCCTTCGTAGGGCCGGCGATAGCGATCAGTGCGCGCGGTTGCAAGGCGCGTCTCGCCGGTCTCCGCGTCGAGGCCTGCGGCGAACCATGCCGCGTTGCCACCAGTCAGCACCAGCACCTCGATATCGCCCTTGCCGCGCGCATCGAGCAGCGCGCGCAGGTCGGCCGCGGCATATCGGGCGAGCAGGCTGCTGCCGCAGGTCAGCACATAGCGCTGCGCCGGTGGAATGACCGCATCGAGGGCCTGCGCAAGTTGCGCGCGAATCGCATACCAGGCGCCGGGAATGTGGCGCTTCACGTAGTTCGCGCTCGTCGTCACGTCGATCACCGCGGTGCCGGGTTGCTTCAGCAACGCCGCCAGTTCCTTCGGCGCGAGCTCGCCCACAACGGCCGCAACCGGCGGGTATGAGCTCGGCGGTGCCGAGGTCTCGATGAAGTCCGCAGCCGTTGGCACGACCTCCGGCACATAAACCTCCCACCCCATCTGCGCAAGCCACGACGCGCTCATCGAAGCCCGCACACCATCGTCGTCCGCCAGCACGATGCGCGCGCCGCGCACGGGCACCTGGTGATCGGTTTCCTGCACAAGTTGCCCGCCGGGCGCACTGGCAAAGCCGGGCAGATGGCCCGCCGCATATTCCTCGGGCGTGCGCACGTCGAAGCGGTACACGGTGCGTCCCGGCGCTTCGAGCGTCTGCAGTGCGTCGAGCGCGATGCGGCGCACGCCAGCCAGATCGGCCACGCGTTTTGCATCGGCCTGCGCCTGTGCGCGATGCGTTTGCGACACCACGGCAGGCGCCTGCCGGTCGGCACCATGGTCCAGCACCTGCCCCGCAAGCTTCCAACCGATCGTGCCGTTGCGCAGCGCAGCCACCGGGTTCGGAATGCCCGCGTTCACCAGCGACTGCGTACCGATGATGCTGCGTGTGCGTCCTGCGCAATTGACGATCACCTGCGTCGAAGGATCAGGCGCCAGATCGCGCACGCGCAGCACCAGTTCCGCGCCCGGCACGCTGGTGGCCGAGGGAATGCTCATCGTCTGGTATTCGTCGAAGCGGCGCGCATCGAGCACGACCACGTTGGCCTTCGCATCGACCAGCGCCTTCACTTCGGGCGCGGACAGCGAGGGCGTGTGCCGCTCATGCTCGACCAGTTCGCCGAAGGACTTGCTCGGCACGTTCACGTCACGGAACAACTCGCCGCCCGCGCGCCGCCAGCCTTCAAGGCCGCCTTCGAGCAGATGCAAGTTCGTGTAGCCCAGCGCAGCCAATGTCTTCGCGGCCAGCGGCGCAAGGTCGACACCGCCGTGCTCGCCGTACAGCACGATCAGCGTGTCGCGCCGCGGAATGCGCCGCCACGCTTCGATCTCGATGCGCGACAGCGGCAGGTTCGCAGCCCACAGCGGATGCTCCTGTGCGAACGGATCTTCCTCGCGCACGTCGAGCAGGGCGGTTTCGTCGCGGGCGATGAGCCGCTCGCGCACGGCGGCGAATGAAAGAACGGGAAAGGAGGCAGTCGTCATACGGTGTTCGAGGATGCGAGTTCAGCGGAGCGGTCCCACAGGTTGGGCAGCAGCGCGTTGGAGTATCCGGAGACAAAGGGCTTGCGGCCGCCCTCCGTCGGGTAAGTATGCCGCCGCACGGCGCCGATGTTCGCGCCGTACACGTGGATGCTGATCGACACGCGATCCGCATGCGCGTTGTGCACGCGATGCAGGTCGCCGACGGTGGGCGACACGGCATCCACGTCGCCAACATCGAGCCGCACCGCCTCGCCCTGCGGATGCGCACGGCCCTGCGCATCGAGCACATAGCCCTGGCTGTACTCTGCGCCGCGCAGCATGCCGATCAACCCCCACACCGTGTGGTCGTGCACCGGCGTGGCCTGCCCCGGCCCCCACACGAAGCTCACGACCGAAAAGCGCTCGGTGCTGTCCGCGTGCAGCAGAAATTGCCGATAGCGCACAGGGTCGGGCTGGGCAAAGGCCTCGGGCAGCCAGTCGTCGCGCGCAACCAGCGTGCGCAGCAACGCGCCGCCTTCAGAAAGAATGCGGGGCTCGTCGGGCGCGCTGTCGAGCAGCCGGCCGAAAGCGCCGACGAATTCGCGCAGGGGCGCCAAGGTGGCGATCACGCCGGGCGCTTCCAGACGCTGGTGTCGGTAATCGCGCGCACATCCACCCGCACCGGCAGGATGCCGTCGCGCGCCGAGCGGTCGGCTACGGCCTGCAGCGCGACGATGTCGGCTTCGCTCACCGGCCGGCCTGCCACCGAAGCCCGCGCGGTGATGATGCGCGACGACTCGATCGGCAGCCGCGTGAGCTGGCTGTAGGCCTGTGCGTAGGCTTCGGGGTTGGCCAGCGCCCAGTCGCCCGCGCGGCCCAGCCGGTCGAGAAACTGCACGATGGCCGCGCGCCTGGCCGGGTCGGCCAGCGAATGTTCGCTCGCGGTGATGAAGCCCAGGGCAGTGTTGATTCCGCGCCCGTCGCGCAGGATGCGTCCACCCTGCTGCAGCGCAATCGTGTAGTACGGATCGAAGATGGCCCAAGCGTCGATCTGCTTCGAGGCGAAGGCGGCGGCTGCGTCTGTCGGCAGCACGAACTTCACCGTTACCTCTTCGCGCCGCGCGCCGGCTTCTTCGAGTGCGCCGTACAGCTGGTACTGCGAGATGCTGCCGCGCGCCGACGACACGATCACCGTCTTGCCGCGCAGGTCCGCAACGCTGCGCAGCGGCGAATCGGGCTGCACGACGATGCCCAGCGAGTCGGCCTTTCCGACGCGCGTGGCGACGATCTTCAGCGGCGTCTTGCCCACGGCCGCGGCCAGCACGGGCAGGTCGCCGGCCATGGCTGTGTCGACTGCCGCGCTGCGCTGCGCCTCGAACAACGGTGCCGCCCCCTGGAAGTTGGCCCAGCGGTAAGCGAACGGCGCGCCTTCGAGCGTGCGCGAGGCCTCGAAGAGCGAGCGCAGGCCACCGGCCTGGTCGCCAAGCACCAACGTCGTCTGTTGCGGCTGCGCCCACACGCGCAGCGAGCCAGCGGCGGCCAGCGAGAGCGCGGCGCCTTGCTTCAGCCAGCTGCGGCGGGAAGCCCTGGAAAACAGCAGGTCGGTCATGCAGCGGCTCCCGTCGAGAGCAAAGCGCGCCTGCCCGCGGCCACCAGGATCGCATCGTTCTGCGGCGTGTGGATGCGGCTGCACAGCACGTCGCGGTAGTGCCGCTCCAGCGGGTTCTGCCGCGTGAGGCCGTGGTTGCCGCTGAGCTGCAGCGCCAGTTCGACCGCGCGGATTGCGTTGCCTGTCACGGCGTACTTGAGCAGGCCGCTGTCGGCGGAGGGTTGTGCATGACCGCGATCGACGGCGGCGGTTGCGTCGTCGAGCAGCACCCGGTTGGTTCGCAGCAGCGCCTCGATCTCGCCCACATGCTCCTGCACGCGCGGCAAGCTCGCCAGCGGCGCGCCCAGGCTGCCGGGGGCGCGCTGGTTCAGGAAGCCGACCAGCCAGTCGCGTGCGGCCGTGGCCACGGCGTCGTACAGGCTGCCGAGCAGCACCGTCATCCACGCCTGCTGCGTGGCATGGGCGTCGATATCGGTCTGGCTGCCTGCATCGGGCGCCCAGTCGGCTGGCGCGCGAAGGTCCACCGCGTGGTCGAGATCGATGGCGACGTCTTCGAACACCACCTCGTGGCTGCCCGAGGCGCGCAGGCCCAGATGGTCCCAGCTCGCGATCACGCGCACGCCGGGCGCGTTGCGCGGCACCAGGAACACGCCGGTGCGCGGGGCGGCTTCATCACCCTCATCGGTACGAGCCCACACGGCGAGCCAGCTCAGGCCCTCGATGCCGGTGGTGTAGAGCTTGTGGCCGTCGATCTTCCAGCCGCTGCCGTCGCGCCGCGCGACCGTGCCGGGCAGGCCGCCGCGGGCCGGCGAGCCGAGCGCGGGCTCCACGCGCAGCGCGTTGATCAGCGCGCCGTTTGCGACTGCATCCCGCGCCACGCGTTCGCGCAGATGCGGTGGCCAGCGGCTGTCGATGCGCGTCAGTGCGTGGTGTTGCAGATAGGTCATCGTGAGAATCAGCGCCGTGGCCGGCTCGCCCCGCGCCACGGCCGAGATCACGCGCCGTGCCGTCGCCAGCGTGGCACCGCCGCCGCCGTGCTCGGCGGGCGCGACCAGCCCGATGAGTCCATGCGCCTGCAGTGCCGCGAAGTTCTCGCGCGGAAAGGCGCCGCTGCGGTCGTGGTCGGCCGCGGTGGCTGCGAACTGGGCCGACAGGCGCGCCAGCACGGAGGCATCGACGGTGGAAGGCGGGGAGGGGTGTTCAGGCGTGGCCGGCGTGCGGCGCAAGGGGAGTGCACTCATGGTTCCCGCACGGTACCGGGCCGCCCGGCGCGGGAAAACGACGCATCCCGCATATGCAAACTCGTTTTTCTGCGTTCGCTTCCGTGGAGCGTCTGGTTACGGTTCGGTGCATGAAACCAGACTTTCCTTTGGACAGGCGTCGCCTGCTGCAAGCCGCCGCGGCGTTGGCCGCGACCGGCACAGCAGGCTGGACGCAGGCGGCCACGCCCTCGCGCGACCTGTCAGGCGTCACGCTGCGCGTGGGCACCTACAAGGGCCTCTGGCGCCCGCTGCTCGCCGCCTCTGGCCAGGCGAACACGCCCTACAAGATCGACTGGCGCGAGCTCAACAACGGCGTGCTGCACATCGAGGCCATCAACGGCGATGCGCTCGACCTGGGTTCGGGCAGCGAGATTCCGCCGGTGTTCGCGGCGCGACAGAAGTCCAGCGTGAAGCTGGTGGCCGTCACGCATGAAGACCTGAACAACCAGGCCACGCTGGCGCGCAAGGACGCACCGATCCGCACCATCGCCGACTTCAAGGGCAAGCGCGTGGGCTACGTGCGCGCCACCACCTCGCACTACTACCTGGCCAAGCAGCTGGCCGAAGCGGGCCTGTCGTTCAGCGACATCCAGGCCGTGAGCCTCACCCCGTCGGACGGCCTCTCGGCCTTCGCGCGCGGCGACCTCGATGCCTGGGCCATCTACGGCTACAACGGCCAGCTGGCGCGCACGCAGTACGGCGCCCGCGTCATCAAGACCGGCGTGGGGTATCTCTCGGGCAATTTTCCGATCTACGCCAACCCGCGCGCGCTCGACGACGCGTTGCGCCGCGCCGCACTGAGCGACCTGCTGCAGCGCCTGCAACGTTCGTTCGCGTGGATCAACGGCAACTTTTTGGCCTATGCCCGCGCGCAGTCGGCCGAAACGCGCGTGCCCGTCGGCGACATCGTCGAGCTCTTCAACGGCCGCAGCGGCGACTACAGCCTTGGCCCCGTCAGCGATGCCGTGGTGCGCAGCCACCAGGACGTGGCCGACACCTTCCTGAAGATCGGCGTGCTCGACGGTCCGGCCGACGTCAAGCCGCTGTGGGACCGCAGCTTCGAGAACGCGCTGCGCCTGCCCGCTGCCTGACATCCACCTCCCATTCATATTCAAACAAGGACAACACCATGAGCCAGCAACACCAAGACGGCGTCGAATTCATCGGCATGATCCAGGGCCAGAAGGTCTCGGAGATCCACGCGGCCAAGGGGCCCTCGCTCGACCGCGACTACGTGCGCGCCTTCGCGCAGGCCCACGAAACGGCCGGCTTCGACCGCGTGCTGGTGCCGCACCACTCGACCAGCCCCGACGCCACGCTCACGGTGGCCTACGCCGCCTCGGTAACCGAGCGCATCCACTTCATGCTCGCGCACCGCCCTGGCTTCGTGGCACCCACGCTGGCGGCGCGGCAGTTCGCCTCGCTCGACCAGTTCAGCGGCGGCCGGCTCGGCGTGCACTACATCTCGGGCGGCTCCGACGAAGAGCAGCGCCGCGACGGCGACTGGCTCGACCACGACCAGCGCTACGCCCGCACCGACGAATATCTCGAAGTGCTGCACAAGGTATGGACGGCCGAGAAGCCCTTCGACCACGAAGGCGCGCACTACCGCTTCCAGAACGCGTTCTCCGAAGTGAAGCCGCTGCAGACGCGCAACGGCAAGCCGCACGTGCCGGTGTACTTCGGCGGCGCTTCCGAGGCTGCGATTCCGGTCGCCGGCAAGTACGCCGACGTGTACGCGCTGTGGGGCGAATCGCTCGACCAGGCGCGCGAGCTGACCACGCGCGTGCGCGCTGAAGCGGCCAGGCACGGGCGCAGCGTGCGCTTCTCGGTATCGTTCCGTCCGATCCTGGCGCAGACCGAAGAAGCCGCATGGGCGCGCGCCGAGAACATCCTGGCAGAGACCAAGCGCCTGCGCGTGGTGCAGGGCTACAACCGCGGCGGTCCGCAGCAGAGCGAAGGCGCCAAGCGCCTGCTGGCCGCGGCTGAGAAAGGCTCGCGGCTCGACAAGCGGCTGTGGACCGCGGTCGCGCAGGAGATCGGCGGCCGCTCGAACAGCACCGCGCTGGTCGGCACGCCCGAGCAGGTGGCCGACGCACTGCTCGACTACTACGACCTGGGCGTGACCACTTTCCTGATCCGCGGCTTCGACCCGCTGGAAGACGCTCTGGACTACGGGCGCGAGCTGATTCCGCGTACGCGCGAACTGGTGGCGCAACGTGCGCAGGCACAACGCAAGGCGGCCTGAGTCATGAGCGCTGTTCTCTCCATCGACCGCAACGCCCCCCAGCCGCTGAAGCTCAACCCGAACCCGCAGCAGAAGTACTGGTTCGACTCCATCCCGCCGCGCACCACCGTGCAGGCCGAGCGCCGCCATCGGCAGGAGCGCCTGGCCGGCGCCTTCCGCCTGTTCGCGCGCTTCGGCTTCGCGCAGGGCCTGGCCGGCCACATCACGGCGCGCGACCCTGAGCTGAGCGACCACTTCTGGGTCAACCCGCTGGGCATTCATTTCTCGCGCATCAAGGTGTCCGACCTGTTGCTCGTCAACTCGAAAGGCGAGACCGTCATTGGCGACAGGCCGCTCAACAAGGCCGCCTTTGCCATTCACGCTGCCATCCACGAGCACAACCCGAAGATCATTGCCGCCGCCCACACACACTCGACCTACGGCAAGGCCTGGTCAACGCTGGGTCGCAAGCTCGACACCATCACGCAGGACAGCTGCGTGTTCCACGAAGACGTGGCGCTGTTCGACGACTTCACCGGCATGGTGGTCGACACCAGCGAGGGCGACCGCATCGCTCACGCGCTAGGCGACAAGAAGGGCGCCATCCTCAAGAACCACGGCATCCTGACCGCAGGCCCCACGGTGGAGGCGGCCGCGTGGTGGTACATCGCGCTCGACAACGCCTGCCACACGCAGCTGCTGGCCGAAGCCGCCGGCAAGCCGCAGCCCATCGACGAGGCTACTGCACGCCACACGCATAGCCAGATCGGCGGGCCCGAAGGCGCCATTCATTCCTTCGACAGCCTCTATGAAGGCCTGGTCGAAGCCGAGCCCGAACTGCTGCTGTAACGCGACGACGATGATCCCAACTCTTTCCCGCCGCAGCGTGCTGCGCGCCGGCGGTGCAGCCGCCGTGGTCGCCTCGGGCGGCTTGATCGCATCGCAGGCCTTCTCGCAGCAGGCGCGCAAGCTCACCTTCGCCTGGAACGCCGCAGCCTTCTGCCTCTCGCCCGTGGTGGTGGCGCAGGAGCGCGGCTACTTCGAGCGCAACGGCCTGCAGGTCGACCTCATCAACTACACCGGTTCCACCGACCAGTTGCTGGAGTCGCTGGCCACCGCCAAGGCCGATGCGGCCGTGGGCATGATCCACCGCTGGCTCAAGCCGCTCGAATCGGGCTTCGACGTGAAGATCGTCGGCAGCTCGCACGGCGGCTGCGTGCGGCTGGTGGGCGCGAAGAGCGCGGGCGTTACCAACCTGGCGAGCCTCAAGGGCAAGACCATCGGCGTGTCCGACATCGCGAGCCCGGGCAAGAACTTCTTCTCGATCCTGCTCACGAAAAATGGCATCGATGCCGACAAGGACGTCACCTGGCGCCAGTACCCGGCCGACCTGCTCGACATCGCGGTGAAGAAGGGCGAGATCCAGGCCATTGCCGACGGCGACCCCAACGTCTACCTGATCGAGAAGCGCAACCAGGGCGCCTACGTCGAGGTGGCGAGCAACCTCTCGGGCGAATACAAGGACAAGGTCTGCTGCATCGTCGGCGCGCGTGGCGAACTCGTGCGCAAGGACAAGGCCACCGTTGCCTCGCTGGTGCGCGCCATCGCGCAGGCCTCAGACTACGTGGCCGAGAACCCGAACGAGTCGGCCAAGCTCTTCGCCAAGTATTCGCCCAACGTCCCGGTGGAAGACCTGCGCGCCTTGCTCGGCACGCTCACGCACAACCACCATCCGCTCGGCCGCAACCTGCGCGACGAAGTCGAGTTCTATGCGCGCGATTTCCGAGGCGTGGGCGTGCTCAAGAAGAGCACGGACCCGGCGCGCTTCGCCGAGCATGTTTCCTTCGATCCGCTGGCATGAAGCCCGGCATCAGCACATCCATGACCCACAGTTCACGCCGCCAGTTTCTCGTTCAAGGCACCACCGCAGCCGCCGCCATCGCATTGCCCGGCTGGGCCTCCGCACAGGGCCGCCCGGTGCTCAAGGCCGGCGACCAGAAGGGGGGCCTGCGCGCGCTGCTCGAAGCGGCGGGCGGGCTCGAAGGCCTGGGCTACGACATCCAGTGGTCGGAGTTCCCGGCCGCTGCGCCGTTGGCTGAGGCGCTCAATGCCGCTGCGGTCGATTCCGGCCCCATCGGCGATGCGCCGCTGATCTTCGCGCTGGCCGCGGGCACGCGCGTGAAAGCCATCGGCGCGAACCGCTCCGACTCCTACGGCACGGCAGTGCTCGTGCGGCCCGATTCACCGCTGAAGACCGCTGCCGACCTCAAGGGGAAAAGCGTCGCGACCAATCGCGGCTCCATCGGCCACTACATCACGCTCAAGGCCATCACTGCGGCCGGCCTCAAGCCCGAAGACGTGAACCTGCGCTTCCTCGCGCCGGCGGATGCCAAGCTCGCGCTCACGCAGGGCTCGGTCGATGCCTGGGCCACGTGGGAGCCCTACACCGCACTGGCCGAGGTCAGCCACCATGCACGCGTGCTGGTCAGTGGGCGAGGGCTGCTGCCGGGCCTGAGCTACCTCGCGGCGACCGACAGCGCCATCGCGGCCAAACGGCCGGTGCTGCAAGACTTCCTGCAGCGCGTGGTGAATGCCCAGATCTGGTCATACCGCAACGTCGACGCCTACTCGGCTGCGCTGGCTCGCATCATCGGCATTCCGCCCGAAGCGGCGAAGCTGCAGTTCGAACGCCGCCAGCAGAAGTGGGTGCCCATCGACGCGCAGGTCATCGCCGACCAGCAGGGCACCGCAGACTTCTACCGGCAGGTCGGACTCATCAAGCAGCCGCTTGATGTGAAGGGCACTTTCGACACGGGCTTCGGGGTAGCGGCTGGCTAGTGATGCCCGGCTGCAGATGCGCCGGCTTTCACCGAATGCTCTGCCGCGGAGGCCGTAACGGCCGCGGTGCCCGTTTCGAGCGAGCACCATGCTGCCGAAGGTTTGCCCGCCTCCAGCGAACACCATGCTGCTGCGGGTTTGCCTGCCTCGAGCGAACACCACGCTGCTGAAGCCTTGTCCGTCTCGAGCGAACACCATGCTGCCGAAGGGTTGCCGGCCTCCGCCGAACACCACGCTGCTGCAGGCTTGCCCGCCTCAAGCGAGCACCATGCGGCCACATCCTTGGCCGCCTCGTGTCGGGGCGCTGGCGCAGGCTCGCCGAATTCCTCGACGGTCAGGCGCTGCATCTCCAGGAAGGCTGCTTGCAGCGCCTGGGCATCTTCCTCGCCGCGCAGGCCGAGGTACGGAAAGTGGTGCAGGAAGTAGCCGAAAGTGGTTTCGCAATCAGCTGCGTACTTTCTCGTGTCGAGGATGTGCATGTGCCAGAAGCGGTCGACGTCCTGCTCTGGAGCGAGCGTCAGGTCGGGGTGCTTGGCGTGCAGTATCAGGTAGCGCTTGTAGGCCACCTCCATCTGATCCGCGTAGGCTGCCGACCAGCCGTAGCCGTCCTCCTTGCGGCAGGCCTTGAACTTGATCGGCGTGAGGTCGAGCGCATTGATCGCGGTGATCGTCTGCTCCAGTGTCTTGCCTTGAGTGGAATGAACCATGAATGCTCCTGTTGAGTTGCTGGAAGGTCCGAGCGAACGTGCCCGGTGAAGATTGCTCCGAAGGTTCGGCCGTCAGACCACTACCGATGGGGCAAATTGGTTGCGCAGGTGATGCGCCATGAAATCGCGCGCCTCGTCGGCGGGTACGGGCTTGCACAGCCAATAGCCCTGGGCCTCGTCGCATCCGTGGCTGCGCAGGTAGTCGAGCTGGGCTGTGGTCTCGATGCCCTCGGCCACCACCTTCATCCGCAGACCGTGGGCCAGGGTGATGATTCCGTCGATGAGCGCTCGTGCGTCGGGGTCTTGCGAAAGGTCGTTGATGAAGGAGCGGTCGATCTTGACCGTCGACAGCGGGAAGTGCTTCAAGTAAGAGAGCGAGGAATAGCCCGTTCCGAAATCGTCGATGGCGAGCCTGACGCCCATGTCCCGAATCGTCCGGAGCAATTTCGCCGCATGCTCGGGGTTCGCCATCACCGCGCCTTCGGTGATTTCCAGCTCCAGCAGCGACGGCTCCAGGCCCGAGGTTTCCAGGACGGCCCGTATGTCGGCGATGAGCGTGCGGCTTTCGAATTGGCGCGGCGACAGATTGACGCTCACCAGCACCGCGGGCAAACCGTATTTCTGCCACGAGCGCGAATCGGCGCAGGCCCTCTCCAGCGCCCACTTGCCCATGGACACAATCAAGCCGATCTCTTCGGCGATCGGAATGAACTGCATCGGCGGAATCATGCCCAGAACCGGATGGTGCCAGCGCATCAGCGCCTCGACGCCGACGATGCGCTGGGTCTGCAGATCCATCTTCGGCTGGTAATACATTTCCAGCTCGCCACGTTCCAGGGCATGGCGCAGCGCGCTTTCCAGCATCAGCTGCTCGGTACTCTGCGCATTCATCTTCGCTGCGTAGAACCGGTAGGTGTTGCGGCCCTTTTCCTTGGCGCGGTACATCGCCGTGTCGGCATTTTTCAAGAGCGCTTCGGCATCGGCGCCGTTCTCCGGATAGATGCTCACGCCGACGCTTGCGCTGACGTGCAGTTCGCGCCCCTCGATCACGAAAGGCTCGGCGCAGCAGGCCAGCACCTTTTCGGCGAGCACCTCGGCATCTTTCGGGCCGGACAGGTTCTCCAGCACCAGCACGAACTCATCGCCGCCAAAACGCGCCACGACATCGGTATCGCGCAGCAGCGCCGTGAAACGCTCGCCGCAGATCTTGATCATTTCGTCGCCCACACCGTGGCCCAGCGTGTCGTTGATGTGCTTGAAGCGATCCAGGTCGACGAACATCACCGCGAACGGCCTCTGATGGCGGTTGCTGCGCCTGATGGCACGGGCAAGCTCGTGCTGCAGCGCGGCGCGATTGAGCAACCCGGTCAATTCGTCGTGGCTGGCAATGAAGCGAAGGCTCCGCTCGGCCCGCTTGCGTTGCTTGTACTGGGCGATCTGCAAGGCGATCACACGCAGCGACTCCAGCGTCTCTGCGTCGGCAACGTACGGATTGGAGCCAAAGAGTTCCAGCGCCGTGGTCGCATCGGCGGAGGCCATCGGAACGATGAGGCCGACGGTCAGCCCGGCCTGATGGGCCATCGCATCACGCGTGAAATGGCTCGGAGCCGCCAGCGTGTCGATTCGCACGACACCGCCGATCCCCCAGGCGCGGCCCAGCGAACCTTCGCTGGGCCGGTAGGTGAGCGACCGGCTGGCGCTGACGAATCGCTGCACCGCCGGGTCGTTGTCGGCATGCCAGGCCGCGGCACAGCGAGCCAGGCCGTCGTCGCCAACGCTCCACAACGCGCCGCAGTCCCAGCGCAGGTCGGTGCATACCGCCTCCAGCGCCAGCGCGATCACCGTCTCGGTCCTGCCGTCACCGGCAAGCAGCCGGGCGATCTTGTATTCGAGCTTCTGGCGCAACGCATCCTTGCGCGGCTGCGTAGCGTCGCGCACGGTGCCGCGCACCAATCTCTTGCCTTCATCTTCGGCCGATTGCGCGATGACGTGGAGCCAGCGTTCGGTGCCATCGGGCAGGCACAGACGATGCTCGAATTCGCTGCGTTCCGTGGACCGGGATGCCATTGCGATGCGCTGTTCGACCGCGAAACGCTCTGCGGGCGGAATGCGCAAGAGCAGCGTGGGCAGGTCCGGCGGCAAGGGGCCCGCCTCGAAGCCCAGGATGCGCCGGGCTTCTTCGGAGCATTGCAGGGCTCCGGTTTCAGGATCGAGGATCCAGCTGCCCAGGCTTGCCAGGTGCTGGGCTTCCTCCAGCTGCCGTTCGCTCCTGCGCAGGTGACTGGTCATCCGGTTCGCCAGGACCTGGGCCCGGCTGCGTGCGGTGGTCAACGAAAAGACGATGCCGGCAAGCAGCATGCTGGTGGCCAGGCCGCCAAGGACGATGAGCCACGGGATGGTCTTGTCGAGCGGGCCGAAGACCTGGTTTTCGTCCTGGCCGACTTCCACCAGCCAGGAGTGCCCGCCCAACTCGAAGCCGAGCACGCGCTCGAGGCTGTGCGCCGGCGCGGCAGCGGGTTTCGCCAGGGACGCGCTGTCGAACAGCAATTGCCGCTCGCCGAATGGGGTTGGCGTTACAAACCTGGTCTCCACGCGCGTCCCGATCGCCCCCTTACCCGGCCCGGCATCGATCAGGCGCAACCGGAACGTCCTCGCGGCATCGGTACCGACCACGTCGCTCAGCATCCCTGCGATGCTGAAGCCCGCGCCAACCGAACCGATGTAGGCACTGCGCCGCTGCTCGAGCGTATCGAGCGGTTGTCTCGGGCGATAGACCGGCAGCCGCATCGCCAATCCAATGTCGGACTCGCGACCCGGGAGGCGGACCTTGCGGCCGGACATGACGAGCCCGCCGGTGTCGCGCCCCTGCTCGAGCGCGTTTCCTCTGTCGGGCATCGCGCCCAGGTCATTGCCGAGCAGCTTCTCGTTGCCGCCCTGCGGTTCG
This sequence comes from Variovorax sp. YR634, assembly GCF_900106655.1. Lineage (NCBI taxonomy): Bacteria > Pseudomonadati > Pseudomonadota > Betaproteobacteria > Burkholderiales > Comamonadaceae > Variovorax > Variovorax sp. YR634. Next base: position 75,512 of record NZ_FNOL01000022.1, on the reverse strand, counting down.
ATGTAGATCAGCGGGTAGTACGTGTCCCGCCCACCGGGCGGCTTGATGGCGAAGCCGGAGGCAACGCCGGCGTCGAGGCCGGCATCACCGCGGACTCGTTCCTCGAACGCCTGCTTGTCGTTGGCCGCGACGCGGGGCGCATAGTTGACAGCCTGGAAACCGGGGTAGGCGCTCGCCAGGTTCAGCCCCGCGACGTAGTCCCTGAAGTCGCTCCGCGTCACGGAATCGGAGGTGTTGAATCGCGCACGCAGGCCGATCAGGACGGCGATGTAGTCGTCGAAGCGGGCCTCGACCTTGCGCGCCAGATCGAAGGCGGCTGCGTCGAAGCGCGTCTGGGCACTACGCCCGATCTCCTGGTGGGCGGAGACACCGAGGGCGATCGACAGCGCCGTGCCGGCCACGAAAATTACCAGCGGCAAGCGAATCCTGACCCAGACGGACACTGACATCGGATTTGATCCTGTCGTTGGTACAGGCCGGTTAGCTCTGCGTGCACTGGTGCGGCACGGCAGAGAACGCAGCAGGTTGCTTCGTTGCCGCAATATATATGGCTGGCGAGAGGGCGTCACGCAATTCGTTACAACAATAACAGCACGTGCATGGGCGGCTCATTTCGAGTTTGAATGCTTAAGTTTCAACTCTGGCAAGGCGGAACCTGGCATTCGGATCAACCTACCGATTGGGGGAACGGCGGTTGATCGCCCGGCGTAGCGACGGCGCTCCTGTGCACGCGCCTCGAAAAGAGACGTCAAAACGAAAACGTAGCCAAGTCCAAGACTCGCGTAGATGCGTCCCCCGGAAGCGGGGCACCGCTGGCTAGAGTTGTTACATGATTTCTGCCACCGACACCCTCTACGCCATCGCACCCGCGCCCGTTCACTCGCTGCCCATCCAGGGCGAACGCGCACGCTTCCCGGTCAACCGCATCTTCTGCGTGGGCCGCAACTATTCAGAACACGCCCGCGAGATGGGCCACAACCCCGATCGCGAGCCGCCGTTCTTCTTCATGAAGCCGGCCAGCGCCATCGTGGCCGACGGCGGCGAGTTCGCGTACCCGACGCTCTCGAACGATGTGCACCACGAGATCGAACTGGTGGTCGCGCTCAAGACCGGCGGATCGAACATCGCCGCCGCCGATGCGCTCAGCCACGTGTACGGCTATGCCGTCGGCCTCGACATGACCCGCCGCGACCTGCAGGGCGAGGCCAAGAAGATGGGCCGCCCCTGGGACACCGGCAAGGCCTTCGACGGCTCGGCGCCCTGCGGCGAGCTGGTGCCCGTGACCAAGGCCGGCCATCCGGCGGCCGGCGAGATCCGCCTCGAAGTGAATGGCGCGCAACGCCAGGTCGGCGACCTCTCCGACATGATCTGGAATGTGCCCGACACCATCGCCTACCTGTCGACCCTGTTCACGCTGCAGCCTGGCGACCTGATCTTCACGGGCACACCGGCCGGCGTGGCGGCCGTGCAGCGCGGCGACCGCATGCGCGGCACGGTGGCGGGCGTGGGTGCGCTGGAAGTCGTGGTCGTCTGAGCCTGAGGACGGTCCGCGCATCGGGCATCGGACCTGCCGGGCCTGGCCGCCTCGCACGCCGCAAGTTGGCGTACCCTCGCGGGCAGACGCCTGCCGCCACGCCTGTTCCGATGCGCCCCTCTCCCTCCACGTCCGTCCGCACCTACGGCATGCACGAGCGTGCCGACCACCTCGACTTCGACATCCGCTTTCAGGGGGCTCGCAATGAACTCACGCTGCCGCACCGGCATGCGTACTTCCAGATCCAGATCGGCATCGAGGGCAGCTCGCAGCAGGCCATCGGCGGCGAGGTGCGCCCCTTCGGGCCGCGCCACCTGAGCTTCGTGCTGCCGTACCGGGTGCACGTGATTCCGCATCCGCCCGAGGCGCTGTACTGCATCGTCAACTTCGACCAGCGCTTTTTGTGGCCCGAACTCGAGGTCGACGCGCTCGACCTCGACGACGTGTCGCTCGCGCGCTACCCCGACCTCGCGCCCTTCCTGTTCCAGGAGTACGTCGACTTCGCCTTCGACGAGACCGACTTCGCCCGCATCCGCGGCTGGCTCGACGAGCTGCACGCACTGAACGCGGGCCGCAACTTCGGCGCCAAGATCGCGATGCGTGGCATCGTGCAGCAGATCATCGGGCTGGCCTGCATGCGGCAGGAGCAGGCGCTGATGCGCCTTTCGCTGCAGCACAACGGCAAGACATCGCAGCGCGATGCGTTGCAGCGCGTGGTGCGCTACGTGCGCGACAACCTCGACAAGCCGCTGTCGCTGACCGATGCAGCGGCCGCTGCGTTCCTCTCGCCCAACTACCTCGCCAACCTGCTGCGCAAGGAAACCGACCGCACCTTCACGGACCTCGTGACCGAGCGGCGCATCGAGCGGGCGAAGGAGCTGTTGTCGTCCACCTCGCTGCTGGTGCGGGAGATTGCGCACCAGTGCGGTTTTACCGACGAGGCGTATTTCAACCGGCGCTTTCGGCAGTGGGTGGGAAGTACGCCGCGCAACTTTCGGCGGGAGCATGTGGTGAATACGCGCGGCTAGGCGCTGCGTTCGGCCGCGCGCGCCAATTGCGACAACCGCTTCACCAGCGGTTCGAAGAGTTCAGCTGGCGTGTTGCCGTAGCCCAGTACCAGCCCGTTGTCCAAGGGCATGGGCTGCAGCGCAAAGCCCGACAGCGGCGTGGGCGCAATGCGATGGCGCAGCGCCTCGGTTGCGATGCGGCGGTCGTCGCAGCGCTCGGGCAACCGCACCGTGAGGTGCAGGCCGCAGTAGCCGCCTTCGATTTCATGCGGCACCTTGAAATGCTTGTTCAGCGCGAGCCGCAGCGCCTGCTGTCGGTCGCGGTACAGCCGGCGCATGCGGCCCAGGTGCCGGCTGAATTGGCCGCTCTCGATGAAGTCGGCCATGGCCAGCTGCTCGTGGCGGTGCCCGCCGCGCAACATTTCTTCCAACGGCGCCTGCACGGCGGACATCAACTGGGCAGGCAGCACAAGAAAGCCCAGCCGCAGCGAGGGAAACATCGTCTTGCTGAAGGTGCCGACGTAGAGCACGGGCGCGTCGTCCACCAGCCCCTGCATCGCACCGATGGGCTCGCCCGTGTGGCGAAATTCGCTGTCGTAGTCGTCCTCGATGATCCACGCGCCATGCAGGCGGGCCTGCGCGATCAGGTCGAGGCGGCGCGCGATGCTCAGCACGGAGCCCACCGGGTACTGGTGCGAGGGCGTGGTGTAGATCAGCCGGGGCGGATGCTTCTGCCAGTCGCGCTCGTTCACGCACAGGCCTTCGGCATCGACCCGCACGGGCACGATGCGCATGTCGCCCGCATGCATGGCAGCCTTCACGCCGCGGTAGCCCGGGTCTTCGACCCAGCCGATGTCGCCGGGGTTGGACAGCAGCCGCACGCACAGCGAGATGGCTTCCTGTGCGCCTTCGGCAATGACGACCTGGTGCGGCTCGCAGCGTACGCCGCGTGCCACCGACAGGTGACGCGCGATGGCCGCGCGCAGTGGCGGCTCGCCCAGCGGGTCGCCATAGCCCAGCGCGGCAGAGCCGGCGTCGCGAATCGCCCGGTCGAGCGCGCGCCGCCATGCGGCCGACGGAAAGTGCGATAGCGCGGGCACGCCGGGGCGCAGTGCCATGTCTGTCTCGGCGCGCGACACGCTGGGCTTGATGTTCGAGAGGCGCAGCGCGGTGGTGGGCGTGCCGGCTGGCTTGCCTGCGCGCTTCGGCAGAAGGGCGGGCGACGAGAGTTCGGTCACGCGGGTTCCCTGCCGGTCGGGCCGCACATAGCCCTCGGCCGCCAGATGCTCGTAGGTTGCGGTGACGGTGTTGCGCGAGATGGCGAGCGCCTCGGCGAGTGCACGCGAACCCGGCAGGCGGCTGCCCGGCGCAAGGCTGCCGTCGAGGATGGCGCGCTTGAGCCGATCGTGCAGCTGGCGCTGCATCGAACCAGCGTCGCGCTCCTTCTCGAGAGGAGATTCGAGCAGGGCGGTGGGGGAAGGGAGTGGGCGTGGCACCATGGAATAAGGCATTCGTGGCACTTTCATTGGAGCCACGATGCGGGTACTTTACGTCCTCCGACCTTGCCGCTCCAGCTTTTCAGAAAGACACCCGCATGCCAGTCCGCCACAACGAATTCGGCCAGTCCATCGGCCCAGACCTGCCCGAATGGACCCCGCGTTCCCTGCCGCCGCGCCGCTCCCTCGAGGGCCGTTTCTGCACCCTCGAGCCGCTCGATGCAGCAAAGCACACCGACGACCTGTACGCCGCCTACGCGCAGGCCCCGGACGGCCGCGACTGGACCTACCTGGGCATCGAGCGGCCCGCTGACATCGACAGCACCCGGGCCTACGCCGAGCGCATTGCGAAGAGCACCGATCCGATGCACTTCGCCGTCATCGACAGGCAAAGCGGCCGCGCCATTGGCTCGTTGGCGTTGATGCGCATCGACCCCGCCAATGGAGTCATCGAGGTCGGCACCGTCAATTTCTCGCCGCTGCTCAAGCACACGCCGATGTCCACCGAGGCGCAATACCTGCTGATGAAGCTCGTCTTCGACGAACTCGGCTACCGCCGCCACGAATGGAAGTGCGACAACTTCAACGAGCCCTCGAAGCGCGCGGCCCTGCGGCTGGGCTTCCAGTACGAAGGGCTCTTTCGCCAGGCCGTGATCTACAAGGGACGCGGCCGCGACACGGCGTGGTTCTCGATCATCGACAGCGAATGGCCGGCGTTGCGCACCGCCTTCGAGCGCTGGCTCTCGCCCGAGAACTTCGACGCGCAGCGCAAGCAGCGCATGTCGCTCGACAAGTTCCGCCTGCCTTCCTGAGCCTGCATCGTCACTGCGTACCGGGCGCAGGCAGCGCCTTGCACAGGAAGTCGAGAAAGGCACGCACCACCTCGGGCAGCGTGCGCCCGGCCAAGGTCTGCAGCTCGACCGAGCGCGCCCGCATGCCGCGCTCGCGAATCTCCGCGGCATGCAACTCGCCGCGCCGCACGCGTTCGCGCACCGTGATCTCGCCGGCAATCGCAAGGCCGCCGCCGTGCAGCACGAAGCTGGCGAGCGCCTCGAAACGGTTGCTCACCAGCGCGGGCTCGAACACCACTGCGCGGTTGCTGCAGGCCACGTCGAACAGCTGGCGCACGGTGGTGTCCGGCCCCGACAGCCCGATGGGAAACGGCAGCATCTGCGCCAGCGTCACGCTGCGCTGCTTCGCCAACGGATGGTCGGGCCGCATCAGCGCGAACACCGAGGCCGCCTGGCGATGCGACACCCGAACGCCCTGCACCGCGGCGCGGCTGTAGGTGAGGCCGATGTCGGCATCGCCGAGCAGCACGGCTTCGGTCACGTCGGCGGGGTCGCAGGCCTCCAGCTCGAACTGGATGCCGGGGTGCAGCGCGCGGAACGCGACGATGGCCTGCGGCAGGAACTCGTTCGCGAAGCCCGACGAGCAGGCGATGCGTACATGCCCGCGCTGCAGGCCTTGCAGTCCCTGGATGTCGGACACAACGCGCTCGGCTTCCAGCGCACCGCGTCGCGCGTGCGCCGCCAGCAGCTCCCCGGCTGCGCTGGGCGCCATGCCGCGCGGGCGGCGCTCGAACAGCGGCACGCCCAGCAACTCCTCGAGCATGGCCACCTGCCGGCTGATGGCCGATGCACTGACGTTGAGGCGCGTGGCCGCTTCGGTCAGCGAGCCGCCGCGGACCACCTCGAGAAAGTAGCGAAGCGAGGTTTCCTGCAGGCGATGGGAGGACATGGCGGCGGACGCGGGTTGGCTGCGTTGCAAAAAAAGCAAAGATATCCCGAAAAATCGGCAATTGTTCAAAAGCACGCGTTTGCCTAGACTGCCTCGCAACTGTCACAAAGCGGATCCCGCCATGCCCTTACAGCGCAGAACCTCGCGCAGCCCGCTCGCGCTGCTCCCACTGGCCTTGCTCGCAGGCGCCTGCATGACCTCCATGGCCGCAGCCGCAGAACTTTCCCCGGCCGATGCCGAGCGCCATGCGCAGGCCACCTATCGCGAGTACTTCGAGCTTCTGTCCTTGCCCAACGATGCGATCTCGCCGGAGGACATCCGCAAGAACGTCGAATGGCTGGAGCAGGCCTTCCGCAAGCGCGGCTTCACCACGCGGCAGTTGCCCAACGACGGCAAGCCGATGCTCTATGCCGAGTACCCGGGCAGCGACCCCGCGCGCAAGACGGTGCTGTTCTACATGCACCTCGATGGCCAGCCCGTCATTCCCGCGCAATGGGCGCAAAAGAGCCCGTGGACGCCCGTGCTCAAGCGCAAGGCGGCCAACGGCGGATGGGAAGAGATCGATTCGGCGCCGCTCTTCAGCGGACCGCTCGACCCCGAGTGGCGCGTGTTCGGCCGCGCGTCGGCCGACGACAAGGGGCCGATCATGATGATGCTCGCGGCCATCGACGTCCTGAAGGCCGGCGGCGGGCAGCCGGCGGTCAACGTCAAGGTGATCCTCGACAGCGAGGAGGAAAAAGGCTCGCCGTCGATCAGCAAGGTGATGCAGGCGCACCGCGACCTGCTGCGCTGCGACGCGATCGTGATCCACGACGGCCCCATGCACGCCACCAACCGGCCCACGCTGGTGTTCGGCAACCGCGGCGCGGCCAGAGCCCAGCTCACGGTGTACGGTGCCAAGGTGCCGCTGCACAGCGGGCACTATGGCAACTACGCGCCCAATCCGGCGCAGCGGCTGGCCAGCCTGCTGGCCTCGATGAAGAACGATCAGGGCCGCGTGACGGTGGCCGGCTACTACGACCACGTGAAGATCGGCGAGGCCGACCGCAAGATCATGGCCGCCGTGCCCGACGACGAGGCCGCACTCAAGCGTCGCCTGGGTATTGCCCAGGCCGACAAGGTCGGCGCCAACTACCAGGAGGCGATGCAGTACCCCTCGCTGAACGTGCGCGGCATGGCCGCGGCAGCGGTGGGCGACAAGGTGGCCAATATCGTGCCCGACAAGGCCGTGGCCGAGATGGACCTTCGCACCACGCCCGACTCCGATCCGGCCTACCTCGGCCAGCTCATCCAGAAACACATCGAGCGCCAGGGCTACCACCTGGTCAAGGGCGAACCGACCGACGAGGAGCGCAGCCGCTACGACAAGCTCGCGAGCTTCTCCTACCAGAGCGAGGGCGGCGAAGCAGCGGGCTCGCAGATCGACTCGCCCGTGGGGCAGTGGGCCTACAGGGCGCTGAGCGACACCTTCGGCGCCAAGCCCGAGCCGGTGCGCATCCGGATGATGGGCGGCACGGTTCCCACCGCCGAGATCGTGCGCGTGCTGCCGGTGCCCTTCGCGATCATTCCGCTGGTGAACGCCGACAACAACCAGCATGCAGCCAACGAGAACCTGCGCATGGGCAACTACGTGAGTGGCGTGCGCACCGTGTACGGGCTGATGACGCAGGCGTTCTGAGAGGTCCTTCAGCCGAGCTTCAGCCCGGCTTCTGCGCCTGCTCGCACTCGACCTGGATCAGCTCCCGCTCGTCCAGCGTCGCGCCGATGCGCACCGCACTCAGGCAGCCGCCCCACACACAGCCCGTGTCGGTCGAGAGCAGGTCGGGCCGCGAGAGCCAGCCCAGCGTCGACCAGTGGCCGAAGGCGACGGTGGCGTTGGCCGTCTTGCGCCCGGGCACGTCGAACCAGGGCATGAAGCCTTCGGGCGCGGTGGCCGCGCTGTCCTTGGCTTCGAACTCCATCACGCCGTCGGTCGTGCAGAAACGCAGTCGCGTCAGTGCATTGACGATGGCGCGCAGCCGGGCGCTGCCCGTGAGCGTGTAGCTCCACTGCGCCGGCTCGTTGCCGTACATCGACATCAGGAACTCGCCGAGCGCAGGCCCACGCAGCACCGATTCGACCTCTGACGCCAGCACCAGCGTGTCGCCCACCGTCCACTGCGGCAGCACGCCGGCGTGCACCATCAGCAGATCGCCGCTGCCGATGCGCATGTGCAGCGCCATGTGCTGCTGGCGTACCCATTCGAGCAGCGCCTCGATGTCGGGCGCGGCCAGCAGCTCGGCCAGGGTGTCTTTGCGGCCGGCCTTGCGCGCGCCGTGCGCCACGCCCAGCAAGTGCAGGTCGTGGTTGCCCAGCAAGCTCAATGCCGAGGCGCCGTAGCCCTGCACGCGGCGCAACACCGCGAGCGAATCGGGGCCCCGGTTCACCAGGTCGCCCAGCAGCACGATGGTGTCGCGGCTGGGGGAGAAATCGATCTTTTGCAGCAGCCGCCCGAGGGGGGCGTCGCAGCCCTGCAGGTCGCCAATCAAGTAAAGTGACATTCCCTCATTCTCTCCCTCAGTTCATGGATGTCTTCCTCCTGGCCTTGTTGACCACGCTCAACGCGTTGTTCGCAATGTCCGAAATGGCCCTTTCCACCAGCCGGCGCGCACGTCTCGCGGCATTGGCTGAAACGGGAGACACCGGCGCGGTGGCCGCGCTGAAGCTGATGGAGTCGCCCACGCAGTTCCTCTCGACGGTGCAGATCGGCATCACCTCCATCGGCATGCTCAGCGGTATCGTCGGCGAGGCCGCCTTTGCCGAGCCGCTCTCGGTCTGGATGGAAAGCGTCGGCATGGGCCGCGGCACCGCCAGCATCGCGTCTACCGCGGTGGTGGTTACCTGCATCACCTTCTTCACCATCATCTTCGGCGAGCTGGTGCCCAAGCGCATCGGCCAGCTCTACCCCGAGCCTGTGGCGCGCTGGGTGTCGCGCCCCATGCGCGGACTGGCCAAGGCCGCCAAGCCCTTCGTTTGGATGCTGGCGGGCGCCACTGCCACCATGCTGAAGGTGCTGCGCATCGATGCCAATGCGGCCCGCTCCGTCACCGAAGAAGAGATTTCGGCCAGCCTCGAAGAAGGCGTGGACGCCGGCGTCATCGAGCAGCATGAGCACCAGATGGTGCGCAATGTGTTTCACCTCGACGACAGGCGCCTGTCGTCGCTGATGATCCCGCGCGCCGACATCGAATGGCTCGACGCCTCCTTCAGCGTGCAGCAGGCGCTGCAGAAGGTGGCCGAGGCGGGCGCGCTCAATCTCGTGCATTCCTGGTACCCCGTGTGCCGCAACTCGCTCGACGACGTGGTCGGCGTGATCAGCGTGGCGCACCTGCTGCGCCTGGGCGCCGCACACCCCGGCGTGCTCGGCCAGGAGGCCACGCCCGCCGTGTTCGTGCCCGAGACCCTCACCGGCATGGAGCTGCTGGAACAGTTTCGCGCCCGCGCCGGCCGCCTCGTGTTCGTGGTCGACGAATACGGCGTGGTGCAGGGCCTCATGACTCCGCGCGACCTGCTCGAAGCCATTACCGGCGAGCTGCAGCCCGGCATGCAGACCGACGCCTGGGCGCGCGAGCGGCCCGACGGCGTGTGGGAGCTCGATGGCCTCATGCCCGTGTCGGAGCTGCGCGCGCGCCTGGGCATCCGCGAGCTGCCCGACGAAGAGCGCAACCGATACAACACCGTGGCAGGCTTGCTGATGGCTGTGTCCGGCCACTTGCCCGAGGTGGGCGAGCACATCGATTGCGCCGGCTGGTGCTTCGAGATCGTCGCGCTGGAAGGCCGCCGCATCGATCGCGTGCTGGCATCGCCCGACCCGGCGGCGCCCCCCAAGGAAGACTGAGGCGCGGGCCATGCTGTCGCTGCTTGCTCTCAGCTGCCCGCAATGTTCCGCGCCGCTGCCGCGCGCCGCCCGTTGGCGCACGGTGAACTGCAGTTACTGCGGTGCCACTGTCGTGCGCAGCGAGGAAACCGTCGAGCGCGAGAGCTTCCGCGCCGCGCTGCGCCGGGCCAATGCCGACGTTGCCGGCGGACGCATCCTCGCGTGGCGCGGTGCGCGCTACCGCGTGCTGGCGCCGCTGGCTACCGGCGAGCACAGCGAAGTGCTGCTGGCCGAACGCCTCGGCGCATTGCCCGAGCGCGTCACCTTCAAGCTCGCGCGAGACAGCGCGGCCAACGACGTGCTTGTGCGCGAAGGCGCGGTGCTGCAGGCCCTGCAAGACTTGTCGGTGCCCGGTGCTGCCTACTTCACCCGCCGCCTGCCGCAGCCCTTGGGTGTGGGCGTGGCCGAGGGGCTGGGCGACGGCGCTCGCCAGGCGCTGGTGCTGCGCCATCCGCCCGGCTTCTGGGGCAGCCTGCAAGACGTGCAGCAGGCCAACCCGCAAGGCATCGACCCGCGCCATGCCGTGTGGATCTGGCGCCGCATGCTCGAAGTGCTGGCTTTCGTGCACGGCGCTGGCTGGACGCATCGTGACCTGTCGCCTGCGCACGCGCTCGTGCATCCGCGTGACCATGGCGTGCTGCTCATCGGCTGGTCGCGCGCTCAGCATGCGACCGGCGCGGCCCAAGGCTCCGCTGTTGCTCGCGACCTCATGCAAGCCGCCTGGACCGTGCGCGCCGTGTTGCATGGCGGCGCGGCCGGTGAGCCCGGCTTCGGCTCTCACACCCCCGCACCGCTCGTCGCCTTGCTGCGCCAGTGCAGTGAAGACGCCGCCACCTGCCGGCGCCTCGGCGCGCAGGGCATCGAGCAAGAACTCTCCGCCGCATCGCGCGAAGCCTTCGGCGCATCGAAGTTCGTTCACTTCGACCCCGCGCCGCGCGCCGGCGCCTGAACCGCAGTCATCAAGGAAGAAAAGCTCATGGGATACGGAAACTACTCGCACGCCGCCCACACGGCGCTCATTGCCGATCGCGCCGCCAAGCCTGGCGCCGAGGTTTTCACGCAGCGCTCCACCCACCCGCTGATGAACCCGAAGGGCCTGAAGGTGCGTGAGTCGCGCGACAACGCCGACCACCCCAACTCCCTGGGCATCGTCTTCGCGCTCGACGTCACCGGCTCCATGGGCGACATCCCGCAGACCCTGGCGCGCCGCGAGCTGCCCACCTTCATGAAGCTGTTGACCGACTGCGGCGTGGCAGACCCACAGCTCATGTTCATGGCCATCGGCGACGCCACCTCCGACCACGCGCCGCTGCAGGTCGGCCAGTTCGAGTCGACCGCAAACCTCATGGACCAGTGGCTCACCTGGAGCTATCTCGAAGGCGGCGGTGGCGGTACCGGGGAAGAGAGCTACGAGCTGGCCTTCTACGTCATGGCGCAGCACACCGACATGGACTGCTGGGTCAAGCGCAAGAAGCGCGGCTATCTGTTCGTTACCGGCGACGAGCTGCCGTACCCGGCAGTCTCGCGCCACCAGGTCGAAGGCCTCGTCGGCGAGAAGCTCGACGAGGACATTCCCATCGAGGAAGTCATCGCCGCCGCGGCCGAGACCACCAACCTGTTCTTCCTGATTCCCGATGCCCAGCGCCGCCGCCGTTGCGAACCGCGCTGGCGCGAACTGCTGGGCGATCACGTCATCTGCATGGATTCGCCCGACGACGCCTGCGCCGTGGCGGCCGGCATCGTCGCCCTCACCGAGAAGGCAGTGCCCAGCCTCGAAGCGCTGGCCGGCGTGATGAGCGGCACCGGCATGGCCAAGGAGCGCGTCGGGGGCGTTCTGCATGCGCTCGACGGCTATGCCGCGCTGCTCGACCCAAGCGCATCGCGCCGCGCACCGCCGGCTGTGGCCACCGCGGCGGCGAGCCCGCGTTCGTCGTGGTGGAAGCGGCTTTTCGGCTGATGGCCGTGTGACTGCCGCCACGCGCTACGTCTCGCTGCTGGGCCTTGGATTTGGAGACTGCGGCAAGGGGCTCTTTACCGATCACCTTTGCGGCACGCTGCAAGCCCACGCCGTCGTGCGCTTCAACGGCGGCGCGCAGGCCGGGCACAACGTGGTGCTGGCCGACGGTCGGCATCACACCTTCTCGCAATTCGGCGCCGGCAGTTTTCATGCGGGCGTGGGCACTGTGCTCGCGAGCCCGGTGGTGGTGCACCCGACAGCACTGCGCGTAGAGGAAGCGGCATTGCGCCGCGTGGGTGTGGAAGACGCCTTCTCGCGTTTGCTGATCGACGCACGCTGCCGCGTAACCACGCCTTTCCACCAGGCTGCGGGGCGGTTGCGCGAATGGGTGCGAGGGGAGGGCGCGCATGGCAGTTGTGGCGTGGGTGTTGGCGAGACCGTGCGACACGCGCTTGCTTCACCCGACGAAGCCTTGCACTACGGCGACTTGCTGCAGCCCGCACGCGCGCTTGAAAAACTGGAAGCCTCGCGCGCCACGTTGCTGCGCGAGTTCGCAACCAACTCAGTTCCCTCGCATGCCGATGCTGCACAGGAACTCGCCATGCTTCGAGACGACACGCTCGCACGGCGCTGGCTCGATGCCGTGGCGCCGTGCCTGAAGCAGTCGCCGCCTGCGAGCGCCGACCGCATCGCTGAACGCCTCGCGCAGCCCGGCACCGTGATCTTCGAAGGCGCGCAGGGCGTGCTGCTCGACGAGTGGCGCGGGTTTCATCCGCACACCACGTGGAGCACCATCTCGACCGCAGCGGTCGACGCCGTGCTGCGCGACGTGGGCATCGGCGCGCCCGTGCAGCACCTCGGCGTGCTGCGCAGCTACCTCACGCGCCACGGCTCAGGCCCGCTTCCCACGCATGACCACGAACTCGACGCGCGGCTGGCCGAGCCGCACAACGCCGATGACGGCTGGCAAGGGGCGTTTCGGCGAGGGCACCCGGACGCGGTGCTGCTGCGGTATGCACTCGATGCGGTCGGCAAGCTCGATGGGTTGGTGGCGAGCCATCTCGACGGCATCGAAGGATCGAACCTGCGCTGGTGCTCGGGCTATCGCAGCGCAGATGGTTCGAGGCTCGCCTCGCTGCCTTGCAGCGAGACGCCAAACCTCGATCACCAGCACACCCTGACGCAACAGCTGCAAGGCGTGCAGCCACTGTACGAGCCCGGCGCCATCGCCACGCCGCAGGAATGGGTCGAACGCGTCGAGACCCTGAGCGGCCTTGCCGTGCGCTACGGTGCCTTCGGTCCGACGCGGGGCACAGTGAGCGCATTGCAGCCCGTCAATCGTCTTTGAAAGACATCGTGCTCTACAACATTCCCTTGATCGTCGGCGCCGCACTCAGCGCCATCGCCGCACTGCTGCATATCTGCGTGATCTTCGGCGGGCCCGCGTGGTATCGCTTCTTTGGTGCAGGGGAGCGCATGGCCGCAGGCGCCGCTGCCGGGCACCTGTCTCCACCCATCGTCACGTTGCTGATCGCGTGCGTGCTGGGGGTGTGGGCGGCGTATGCACTCTCGGGGGCCGGAGTGCTGCAACCACTGCCGCTGCTGGCGTTCGTGTTGCCCGTGATCACCGCGGTGTACCTGCTGCGCGGACTCGTCGTATTGGCGCTGTTCGTCTTCGACCGGCAGCGGTTGACGGCCTTCTGGGTGTGGAGTTCGGCGATCTGCCTCGTGTTCGGCATCTTCCATCTGGTTGGGTTGGGCCAGGTGTGGGATAGGCTTTGAATTTGTCGAATGCGCGTCCGAGCGGTTCGTACGCATCTGCGCATTGGTAAAAAAACTAGATGAAACAAGGGATCAAGACATGAAGAAATTCGCGGTTTCCTTTCTTTCGCTACCAGAGCGGTTCGGGTCCCTCTGAGCTGACCGGCTGGATCGTTACCTTGTTCCCCTACCTGATCGTCGATTGGAGAACCAAGGCGCTTGGGCCAAACAAGTACCTGGGCAACTGGAAGGCGCACTTCGACGCTGCGAATGTGCGCACGGGATGGCTGCGTTACGACGTGCCATCAGAAGGCCCTGGCATCCATGCGGTGCCGCAGGCGCTGGCTAGCGCGCCCGTGCGCTGCATCGATCTGCTGAACGGCTCGAAGAAAGAGCTGCGATTTGTGGCGGGTATGTTCGGCGTCGCGCAGGATGGTGACACGGGCGCGCTGTCAGCGAGCTTTGGATGGGCGGTGGTTCATGAACCGGCGGTTGATGCGGCCGCCGCCAGCCCGCTTTCCGAGCCAGTGCCTGTTCTCGATGAAGTCACGGGGAAGTGGATCGCCGAATAGGTACAGAGGTACAGGTCGTTCCGTTGAGCAGATCGACGCTGCCACTAAGATCCGTCGGCGACCGCGGTTGACAGTCTGGCTTCCACTAAAACCATCATCAAGGAACGCGACATGGAGACAAGAGGGATTCTTCGCAGGCTCATGTTCACGGCAGGTTGTGCCCTGCTGCTGGAGCTTTCAGGCTGCGGCGGAGGAGGCGGAGGCGGAGGCGGAGGGGGTGGCGCAGCGGTATTGCCCGTAGCTCCTGTAGTCACCACACCGCCGCCCGCGAACACCTCGAGCGGCCGGGTGGTCAGCATCTCGATGAAGTCGGATGCCACGGGCGCGACCTATCCCATCCAGTTCTATCTGCCGGCCGGATACGACAGCGCAACGTCGTCCTATCCCGCGATCTACATCACCGATGGCGACGCCGTCTACAACAACAGCGTGACGCGCTTCAAGAACTTCACGGACATCCTCGAGGCGGCGGGCAAGAAGGCGATCGTCGTTGGCATCGGCGGCACCGCGCGCCGCAACACCGACTATCTGATGCCGGGTGCCAAGGCGTACCACGACTTCCTCACCGGCCAGCTGGTGCCGTACGTCGAGTCGAACTACCGTGCCAACCCGGCCAAGCGCATGCTCTCGGGCTTGTCGAACGGCGGCATCTTTGTCGCATGCGCCTTCTTCATGGAAGGTGCGAGCCAATTCACCTTCCAGTATTTCTTCTCTTCCGAGGCGCCCTTCAACGGCGCACACGACCAGATCGATCCGCTCGAAAGCCAGATGTACGCGAGCAGCAGCGGGCGGGACATCCCCGTGACCTTGCTGCTCGGATATGGCATCGGCAACGTCGGAGGAACGGTGATCACCGCGATGTACGACCAGATCGCCAGTCGCAACTACAAGGGCCTGCAGCTGAGCGTGAAGGGCTATCCGGGCGGCCACACACCGATGGACCTGCCGTCATTCGAGGACATCGTGGCAAGGTTCATCGACTAGCAGCGCAAGCCGGTCCCCCTTCTTCCAACGTTCAGTCCCGCCGGGTGCCCCTGGGCAGCAGAGCCGCCACCACGCCCAGCAGGGGCAGGTAGGCGATGGTCTGGTAGACGAAGGCGATGCTGGTGTGGTCCGCGAAGATGCCCAGCACTGCGGCGCCCAGCCCGCCCATTCCGAACGCGAAGCCGAAGAACAGCCCCGACACCATGCCCACCTTGCCCGGCATCAGTTCCTGCGCATAGACCAGGATTGCCGAGAAGGCCGAGGACAGCACGAGTCCGATCACGACGGTCAGCGCCGTGGTCCAGAACAGATCGGCGTGCGGCAGCAGGAGCGCGAACGGTGCCACGCCAAGAATGGACACCCAGATCACCGGTTTGCGGCCGATGCGGTCACCAACGGGCCCACCGAGCAGCGTGCCCAGCGCCGAGGCGAAGAGGAAGAAGAACAGGTGCAGTTGCGCGTTCTGCACCGTCAGGCCGAAGCGCTCCATCAGGTAGAACGTATAGAAGCTGCTGATGCCCGCTACGTAGAAGTACTTGGAGAAGATCAGCACCAGTAGCACCGCGATGGCGCCCATCACCACCTTGGGCGGATACGGCGCCGCGGCGGCCGGCTTCTTGCGGCCGGCCGTGGCGACATGGTGCGCGGCATACCAGCGGCTCACCTGCAGCAGCAGGACGATGCCCAGCAATGCCGCCAACCCGAACCAGGCCACGCTGCGCTGGCCGAAGGGCACGATGACGGCAGCAGCCAGCAGCGGCCCGATGGCCGTGCCGGTATTGCCGCCCACCTGGAACACCGACTGCGCGAAGCCATGCTGCCCTCCCGAGGCCAGCCGCGCGATGCGCGACGACTCCGGATGGAAGATGGACGAGCCGATGCCCACGAATGCCGCGGCCAGAAGCACGAAGCCGAAGCTGGGCGCGAAGGCCAGCAGCATCAGGCCGATCAGCGTGGACATCATTCCGAAGGGCAGCGAATACGGTTGCGGCCGGCGGTCGGTGAACAGGCCCACCAGCGGCTGCAGCAGCGATGCGGTCAGCTGATAGGTCAGCGTGATCAGTCCGATCTGGGTAAAGCTCAACGAGAACTCGCCCTTCAGGATGGGATACATCGCCAGGATCAGCGACTGCATCATGTCGTTGATCATGTGCGAGCTGCTGATGCCGGCGAGGATGCCGAAGGCCGGCTTGGATTTTTGAGAAAGAGAGGCCGGATCGCTGGCCGCGCCGGTCGGCGTGGCGCTGGCGTCCAAGGATGCTGCTGCGGAGGTTGTCATGGGAGAATTATCGAAAGCACCGCTGCGCCTGTCTCGCGCCAATCCACCAGAAACCCTCGCGAAAAGGACATGGACTCATCTCGCAAGCCCAAGGCCCTGCCTCAGGTGCTCAAGGAGATCGACGACGCACCTACGCCCGTCACCGGCCGGGCCACGGACTACCCAAGCGGCTGGTACATAGAGCCGCATGCGCACACCAAGCACCAGTTGATCTATGCCGTGCGCGGCGTAATGGTGGTGCAGGCCCGGGCGGGCCGCTGGGTGGTGCCACCCACTCGCGCCATCTGGATGCTGGCCGGCATGACCCACGAGATCCGCTGCATCGGAGAAGTGCACATGCGCAGCCTGCAGGTGGCGACCGATGCCGCCCCCAAACTGCTGGGCGAGACCCGGGCCGTGGGCATATCGCCCCTGCTGCGCGAACTCATCCGAGCCGCCATGGAGGTGCAGCAGCCTTACGTGCCCGGCACCCGCGACGGTCGCGTCATGCGCTTGATTCTGGACGAGCTGCGTGCCTTGCCGGTGCTGCCGCTGCACCTGCACATGCCGTCCGACCCGCGGCTGCTGCAGATCTGCGAACTGCTGCAGCAACGACTGGACGACTCCTCCACCATGGCTGATTGGGCGCGGCGCCTTGCGGTGAACGTGAAGACCATCCAGCGCCTGTTCGTGAACGAGACCGGCATGACCTTCGGTCAATGGCGGCAGCAAGCTCGGCTGCTGCGAGCGCTGGAGCTGCTGGCGGCCGGCGAGAAAGTCATCGACGTTGCCCTTGCGCTGGGTTACGAAAGCCCCAGTGCCTTTGCCACAATGTTCCGCAAGCAATTCGACCAGACGCCCAGCCAGTTCTTTGCCGAAGGCTGAGTCCTCGCGGTAATCATCGGAACGAGCCATGAAGATCGACGCATTCGACGAAGGCCTTGAGCACCGGAATATCGTCCCGTATGACCTTGCATACGCCCGAGTCTTCGCCGGGGTGAAGGAGTACGTGTGCATGCATTTGGCCAGCGTGGAACTCGTGCACATCGGGAGCACGGCGGTGGTCGGACTGCGTGGCAAGCCGATGATCGACATCACGGCGATCACCTCCCGCGATGACCTTCGGGAAGAGCAGAGGGCGTTCGAGCGCATCGGCTTCCACCGTCGGCCGGTCTGGGTCGACAGGGATGAGAAGCCGTATGTCTGCGCCTCCGTCTTACATGAAGGGCGGCGCTTCAACGTCAACATCCACATCTGCCATCGCGGCGATCCTGTTCACAAGGATTCGCTGGCCTTCATCGACATACTCAGCCGCCGCCCGGATCTGCGCAGAAGGTACGAAGAAGCGAAGGATCGCGCCCATGCGGTAGACCCGGCCAACCCCCAGGTCTACAACCGGGAGAAAGAGGCCGTGATCAAGGAGATAGAGGCGCAGATTCCAAAGGCCTCGACAAAGGAAGGATGTATGGAAGTTCATCAAATTGGCGCTTCAGAACTCGAGGGCCTTCTGGCCTTGTACAGGCATCTCCACGACGCCGATGACCCCTTGCCCGACGCCGCAACTGTCGAGGCCGTCTGGCAGGAACTGCTGGGCAACCCGCGCTACAAATACTTCGGCTGCTATGTGGCCGGAAAGCTCATTGCAAGCTGCACCCTCACCGTCGTCCCGAATCTCACCCGCGGTTGCAGGCCCTATGGCGTGATCGAGAACGTGGTGACCCACGCCGACCATCGCAAGCAGGGACATGGCAAGGCGGTGCTTGCAGAGGCCTTGTCCTTTGCGTGGTCGCAAGGCTGCTACAAGGTCATGCTGATGACCGGCAGGAAGGATGAAGCGACCTTCCAGTTCTACGAGTCGGCCGGCTTCAATCGCAATGACAAGCAGGCGTTCATTGCAAAGGCGCCTGCCGACCAGGGCCGTTCCTTCCCGTGAGCCTCGAAACAAGGCTCATCCTCTTCACTTCAGGAGAACACAACCATGGCTACCAACACCGTTCGTCTGCACCGCGTGCTGCGCACTCCGCCGGACCGGCTCTACCGTGCCTTCGTGGAGCCCGGTGCTTTCGAGCGCTGGCTGCCACCGTTCGGATTCACCGGAAAAGTCCACAGCATGGAGCCCGTGGTCGGGGGCGCCTGGCGCATGTCGTTCACCGCCTTTGGTACGGGCCACAGCCACTCGTTCGGCGGGAAGTACCTGGAGCTCGTCCCCGGCCAGCGCATTGCATACGACGCCACTTTCGACGACCCCAATCTGCCTGGCACCATGAAGACCACCGTGACGCTGACTCCAGTGTCGTGCGGCACTGAAATGTCCGTTGTGCAGGAGGGCATCCCCGACGTGATTCCTGTCGAGATGTGCTACCTGGGCTGGCAGGAGTCGCTTGTGGCACTGGCCCAGTTGGTCGAGCCGAGTATTCCGGGTTGAGGAGGCCGCTTTGAGCTTGTGGTGCCACCTCTGGAGAAGGGCGTTGCGACCTGGCCAGAATTTGCTAGTCAAAACTTCAGGGGAAAGGGTAATTCAATGCACCCTGTGATCCGTCTTCTCGCAACCCTCATCGTGTTATTGAGCAGCGTGGCACACGCAGGACAGGGGCGCGAGTACGTCAACTCCTATTTCGAACTCTGGCTCAAGGCCCACAACTTCACGAAATTCGAGAAGAAGCCGAATGGGCTTTTCTTCCCCGCGCAAGGGGTACTTCTCGACGGTGAGATCCATGAGGCAAAGGAGTTTTCCTCCAGCAAGTTGTACTCGGTCGAATCCCGGGTTTCCATCACGTTCAAGGATGGACGTCGGCTCGATGATTTCGTCGCAGGCATAGGGAGCAGCGCCGAGGACGCGTTCAAAGACTCGCTGCAGAACTTCTGTCTTACGACGTTGCACCCGATCTACGCGGAGCTCTTCGATCATTCCGACTCCCATGTCAGAAAGGATGCATGGGAGATCAATGGCACTCGGCGCCGGATTTTCTTGTCCGAGTGGGGGCAGCGGGGTGTGTCGATCAATGAGGCCACCCAGAAGCAGATCGAGCAGTTGATCGCGGCGGAGTTGCGGAACACCTCCCCGACAAAGGAACTGCAATGGGCGAAGCTGGTTGTCCTGATCGTCAAGGGGAAGGTGGAGCAGGTGGCGTTCACGGTCAACGGCATGCAGGACGAGCGCATTACGCGACGGCTCTCCGCCTTCAAGTGGCCAGTCTCCGGCGAATTTACGATGGCGAAATTGTTCTTTGTGATCGGCGGGGTGTAACTACCGGAGTGGCGGTCAAAGGCCGGCACTGATGAAGCATTGACGACAGCGCAGCGCCACGCTTATAGTCGCCCCCGCAGTCGCCTCCACGGCACTGTCGTAGGCGTTACCGTCATCCAACGCGTCCTTTGTCGAGAGGATCCCAGCAGGGAGTGTCTCGACGCAGTAAAGGAGCCTTTGGCATGACATCACTTCCCTCATCCTGACCCCGTTGCCACGCTTGTCGCACTGATCTTCGGTCGACTGGCGCTGGACTCGTCCATCTTTTCCTTTCACAAGCCGCATCGCCGATCCTTTCAAGGACGAGGCGAATGCGCTGTCACGTCACCTGCATACGACCTCAACACAACAAGGAGTAGCGAATCATGAAAATGACCGGCAACACGATCCTCATCACCGGCGGAACCAGCGGCATCGGCCGTGCGCTCGCCGAAGCTTTTTACGACCGCGGCAATCGCGTCATCGTCTCGGGGCGACGGCAGGCCCTGCTCGATGAAATCACGGCGGGCCGGCCGGGCATGGTCGGGATGCCGCTCGATCTCGATGACCCGGCTTCGTTGCCTCGTCTCGCCGAAGACGTTCGTGCGCGCTTTCCCGAACTCAATGTGCTCGTCGCCAACGCCGGCATCTCGCGGGCGGAGAACATGGCCGTAGACGACTGGGGTGTTTCTGCCGCCCAGGCCATCGTGGAGACGAACATCATGGGCGTGCTGCGTGTGACGGCGGCGCTCCTGCCGCTGCTGAAAAGGCAGCCAGACGCGGCAATCATGGCGACCAGCTCCAACCTTGCCTTCGTGCCCCGGGCCGATTTTCCGACCTATTGCGCCAGCAAGGCATTCGTGCACTCCTGGCTTCAATCGCTGCGCCATCAGCTGCGCAATGTTCCGGTCGAAGTGCTTGAACTGGCGCCGCCCTATGTGCAGACGGAACTCACGGGCGACAGCCAGGCATCCGACCCGCGCGCCATGCCGCTTGCCGCGTACGTGGCGGAGGTCATGCAGCTGCTGGAGTCGCAGGACCACCTCCGGGGCGAAGTGCTGGTCGAGCGCGACAGGGCCCGGCGCTGGGCCGAGCGGGATGGCTGCTACGACGCTGCCTTTGCCGCCATGAACCCGACTGCGGCGTAGTTGGAGGGGGAGGCCGCGCCAGTGGCGCGGCTTCGCCTCAACAGCGCGGGCTCTCCTGAAACAACGCCGCTGCCTCTCGAGCCAACTCCGCCGCGAGCCAGAGCACGTTGTTCAGATGCTCCGAGTCTTCCTGCTCGCCCCATCGGCCGTCTCCATGCAGGCACCAGAGCAGCGATTGCAACTGCTCCAGCTTGTTTTCCAGACGATCCGAGGGACCCGGTCCGCTCTCGGTAGCGGTCGCGTCGGGAGATGCCGGCGTGTGAGGCCGGGCCATAATTCGTTTAGCCATTTGGTGTGTGTCCTTCTAAGGTTTTGCACGTCACTTGGTTAGACGGCTGGGGTGTTACCGCACCCTGGCCGTCGCCTTTTGTGCCTCACGTTTGCATCGGTGCTCGGGTGCGTCGATGGCCCGCCGTGAGGCGATGCGGTTTGCTTATGTGGATTGCTGTTGGTGCTGTCTTCCTTGCCCGCATAGCGGGTGTTTGGTTGCGAGGGCATTCACTTTAGAGAAGAGCGGCGCGGTGCGGAAAAGCAAATGCACTAGGAAGTCTCGATTTGCGGGAATAACTTTTCTTCAGCCCACAATGGGGGTTTGAGTACAACGAAGTCGTGGCGTCGGGTTTCTTTTCCACTTCTTCACAACGGAAGTACGACCTGATGAAGAGCCGAATCATGTATATCGAAGCGAAGTCGGGCGGCCTGACAGGACCGGCCCGCATCGGTCGAGTCACCAGTTCCAAGTCGGGGGCAACCTTGTACTACGGAGGAAAGGCCTTTCGCAGCCTGAAGGGAAGCGGCTTCAAGTCGAACTATTTCGACGTTGAAACCGGTGAGCACTATTGGATTTCGGGGCCTCGACGAGATGGGAAGGACGCCCTCTATGCGACGCACATTCGGCCCGTCATAGACGATGACGTTCGGGACGAGTATTGGTTGAAGGTTCGCGGGGAGGCGGTGCTGTGCGGGGGTGAGAAGCAACTCGTGTGAGCGCCGGTAGGTGTGACCCAGGGGTTCTACCAAGCAGCAAACTTCAGACCATGCCAGCAGCAAATATGCAGAAGTCCGGCTCGATAGCTCGACGGGCACTAGTTCTTTCCGCGGCGCTATTGATGACAAGCGGATGTGCTCCCATCGAAGTGAGGGAAAGTCAAAAGCTTGACGCCGTCTTGACAGCATCCAAGGGCGAGCCGCCTTCAAAGTTGGCTCAGAAGTTGGCTCTGCAAGGCTATGCCTGTACTGCAGCCCCTGAGGATTCGTCGAGCAAGAAGGCGATGCTGCAGTGCTCAAGTCAGAGAGACAACCTGTGGCCGCCGTACTCCTGCATCTTCCGCGTTGATCTGGAAGCAGAACCGCAGGTAGGCTCGAACGAAACATCTCCAGTCGTGAGTCATGCGTGCGCTGGGCTATAGGCGAAATCCGGTCGGAAGCAGCCAGTCGCCAAGGGCAACTCCCGGGTAGGCTGTTTCCTCGGTAAGGTCATCCTCCTGGCTCGACCTGGACGCCAATTCCCCCAAATACGCGACACCGTTGAAAGAGGAACCGAAGTACATGACAGTCAAGCGAATGGACAACATCCTGATCGTTGTCGACGATCTCGAAGTGGTGAAGGCATTCTTTGTAGAGTTGGGCCTCGAGCTCGAGGGCCAAACCACGGTTGAAGGGCCTTCTGTCGGGAGCCTCATAGGGCTTGGAGACGTCAGAGCCACTCTCGCGATGCTGCGGACTCCCGATGGGCAGGGAATTGAACTGGACAAATTCCACACGCCGAATGCGGTTCGGTTCGGGCCTGTGGATGCGCCAGTGAACACCTTGGGTCTTCGTCGAATCATGTTTGCCGTCGACGGCATTGATGCTGTCGTTGCGCGAATGCAGGCCCATGGCGCAGAACTCATTGGCCAGATGCAGTATGGGGAGTCGTACCGGCTTGCCTATATTCGCGGGCCAGAGGGCATCATCGTCGGGCTTGCCGAGCAACTCGGTGGCGTTTAGGTCAAAAAAAGCCCCTGCCGCCTGACAAGCAGACGACAGGGGCAAGTGCGGCATCAGCCCTTCAGCCGAGCACCTCGGTCACGATGCCTGCGCCGACGGTCTTGCCGCCTTCGCGCATTGCGAACCGCATGCCGTTCTCGATGGCCACGGGCTTGTTCAGCTCGAAGCTGATCTGCGCCTGTGCGCCCGGCTCGACCAGACCGGTCTCGGTGTCGACGCGAATGACACCCGTCACGTCGGTCGTGCCGAAGAAGAACTGCGGCTGATAGCCTGAGCCGAACGGGGTATGGCGACCACCTTCGTCCTTGCTGAGGACGAAGATCTGTGCACGCCCCGTCCGGTACGGCTTCAGCGCACCGGGCTTCACGACAACCTGGCCTCGCACGACATCGTCGCGCTTGACCCCTCGCAGCAGCAGGCCGACGTTCATGCCGGCTCGCGCCTCGGCGACGTCCTTGTGGAAGGACTGCACGCCGGTCACGATCACCTGTTCGTCGCCGTCCGAACTGAGCCCGACGATCTCCAGGCTGTCACCGACGCGGATCACACCGCGCTCGACCCGGCCGCTGACCACGGTGCCGCGGCCCGTGATGGTGTGCACGCCTTCGACAGGCATCATGAACGGCGCGCTGTAGTCGCGCACCGGATCAGGAATGCACGAGTCCAACGCGTTCACGAGCTCGACGATGCATTGCACGTCGGCGCCTTCGAGGTCGCCGCGCTCGGCGGCGGCCAAGGCCTTCAGCGCACTGCCGAAGACGAAGCGGGCATCGCGGTATCCGTGCGCAGCCAGCAGCGCGCCGATTTCCATTTCGATCAGCTGCTCGATGTCCGCGCGGTCACTTTCCGCAATGAGGTCCATCTTGTTCACGAACACCACCATGTGGCCGACGTTCACCTGGCGCGCCAGCAGCACATGCTCGATGGTCTGCCGTGCGGCGCCCTCGGTGCCGTCCACCAGCAGGATCGCGCCGTCCATCTGCGAGGCGCCGGTGATCATGTTCTTGATGTAGTCGGCATGTCCGGGGCAGTCGATGTGTGCGTAATGACGGCTGTCCGACTCGTACTCGACGTGCGAGGTATTGATCGTGATGCCGCGTTCGCGCTCTTCCTTCGCGTTGTCGATCTGCCCATAGGACAGCGCACGGCCGCCAATGCGCGCGGCCTGCACGAAGGTAAGAGCAGCCGTCAGCGTCGTCTTGCCATGGTCGACGTGACCGATGGTTCCGACATTCACATGAACCTTGTTCATCATGGTTTTCTCCAGTTTGAGAGTAAAAAACCGATCCGATTCGCTGGCCAGGCGAAACGGTCGGCGGGTTGTCGGTGCGCGCGCACCAAACTCGCGGTGCCCGCCATGCGGGCGAAAAAAAAAAGCCTGCTGGGTGGACCACCCGACAGGCTTTTCTTCTTGCCTGAAGGATGGACCTCCAGGCGCACGAGGGCCTGGAGGCTCTACACGAACCACTCCGCGGAGTCGAAGCACAGCACCGCGCTGGCAGCGCGCGCGGCGAAAGTAAGTTCTCGTTCGGGGCTCATGTCCAAATCTCCAACTGGGTAAGCAGAAAACAAAAAACCCGGTGGCTTGAGGCCTACCGGGTCTTGTGAAACTCAGGAGGCCGAGCCTCCAGGTGGAAGGGCTCTAGGAAAGCAATTCGGTGCCAAAAGGGCGCAGCGAAGCCGCCGCAACGGTGCGGGTCATCAATGCGTCTGGCGTGGTCAGGAACTGCTTCATGGGTCTCTCGTGCGGCTGGCTGTTGGCCGCAGCGCGATGGTTAATCTTTGGGGGTCGGAGGCTAACACCGCTATAGCGATCCGGCAACAGAAGCGTTGCACGCGCGCAGCAATAGTTGCCCGGCGCTTCGTCGCAAATGTCGGCAAGCCGCATTCGTGGCGCCGTGGCACAGATCGACGCAGAAGCACGTCGGTTCCTTCGGCCTCGCGCCAGAGAGGCGCCAGGCTCATAGGTCAACGCCCCTTTCAGTTCGCGGACGATGGCCGGTTGAGCGATCGGTTCTTCGCGGAGAACCGGGGCATCGGGAGCGGCAGCAACGCGCCCTTCGCGACGGCGGTGTGACTGGCTACAGTCGGCTAAGAACGGATATCTATGAGCCCCCTTTTCTGGGGATCTTTTTTGACTAGAGAGAAAAAAACCATGAGCTACTACACCCGCTTGGAACTGCAATGGGACGATGCTGACTACGCGTCTGGAAGCCTTACGCCTCAACTGATCGCCGAAGCGGCCGAGAGCTTTGTTGTCGGCAATGGTTGGTCGCTGGATGTGCTCAAAGACCTGCGGGCGTCTGCCGAAGGCAAAGGGCTTGATCGCCCGGGCTACAACTCCATCTATGCGGAACCGTTGATAGCAATGCTTCGAGAAGTCTCGCTGGCATTCCCATCGGTCACGTTCTTTGCACGCGGTGTCGGCGAAGAAATGTTCGACACGTGGGCTCGTGATATTCGAGCTGGTGAAGTCCACCGGGAGTTTGGTCCCTTTGAGCCAGCGGAGTAGTCTGCTCTCGAGCCACAAGCGGACCTAGAAGCCGCATTCATACTTTGTTATGAACGCAGACAAGAACTCTTGCAGCCTCACCTCGCTATTCACCGCACCAGATTAGTACTTCGGTGAGCTCGATCACGCATCGCTTTTGCGCAAAACCAACCGCCAGAGCGGCATATCGATCCGCGCCCGTAACAACGCTTGAAATTGTCATCGGTTCGGGCCCACACTCCGAACGCCTGTCACTCTGGATAGATCGCGATGTCCTTTTCGTTCGGTGCCGTTGTCGTCACCTATTTTCCCACCGACGGGCAACTGACGAATCTCCATTCACTCGCGCAGTCGTGCCCGCGCCTTTGCGTGGTCGACAACACGCCAGAAGTGGGCGACTGGCATCGCGCGCTCATCGACGCGGAGATCCCCGTGCTGCACAACGGCAACCGTGGTGGCATCGCGGGTGCCTTCAACTGCGGCATCGTCGAACTCGAAGCGCGGGGCGTTGAACTCTTCTTTCTGCTCGACCAGGATTCGGAGCTCCCGCCCGGCTACTTCAACGCCATGTGCCAGGCCGCAGTGGCAGCACGAGACAGGAAACACGATCGCGGCACAGGCGATGCCGGCGAGAGCGAAGAGGGCGCTGCCTTCCTGATCGGCCCGCTCGTCCACGACACGAACCTGGACGCGCTGATTCCGCAATTCGGCCTCGAGGGCAAGCGTGTCTATCAGTTCGACCTGCGAAAGCCTTTCACCGAACCGCTGGTTCGCTGCGCCTTCCTGATCTCTTCTGGTTCTTTGATTTCGCGCGCGGCCTGGGCCAGGATAGGTCGCTTCGACGAGCGCTACGTGATCGACCACGTCGACACCGACTACTGCATGCGCGCGCTGCACTGCGACGTACCGATCTACCTGAATCCGCAGGTCGTGCTTCGGCACCAGATCGGCGATCTCCAGGCGAAGTCGCTGTTCGGCTGGAAGATCTACGTCATCAACTATTCGGCCGTGCGCCGCTATTACATTGCGCGCAATGCCCTCGACCTCTCGCTGGCGCACGTGCGCGCCTTTCCCGCGATTCTGTTCATCAACGTCTACACGCTGAAGCAGATCCTGCCCATGCTGATCTTCGAGCGCGATCGTTTGAGAAAGTGCATTGCACTGATGGTCGGCTTATTCGACGGTCTGCTCGGCCGGCTTGGCGGCATCCGCGAGGCGCGCCCCCGGATGAGCAAGTACCTGAGCCGCAGCGGTTGAACTCGCGATGAGCTCGACCCTTCAAGCGCCCCGCGCCCGCCGCGCCGCGCTCGCTTTCATATTCGTGACCGTGCTGATCGACTTCCTCGCGTTCGGGTTGATTCTTCCTGGTCTGCCGCATCTGGTGGAGCGCCTCGCTGGCGGCAGTACTGCAACAGCGGCGTATTGGATCGCAGTGTTCGGCACGGCGTTTGCGGCTATTCAGTTCATCTGCTCGCCGATTCAGGGCGCCTTGTCCGATCGCTTCGGGCGGCGACCTGTGATCTTGCTGTCGTGCCTGGGGCTGGCCGTGGACTTTGTGTTCATGGCCCTGGCCAACAGCTTGCCGTGGCTGTTCATTGGCCGGGTGGTGTCCGGCGTGTTCTCGGCCAGCCTTACTGCAGCCAATGCCTACATCGCCGATGTGACGTCGCCGGAGGAGCGCGCCAAGAGCTACGGCATAGTGGGCGCGGCGTTCGGTGTGGGCCTGGTGCTCGGGCCGGTGCTCGGCGGGCAACTGAGCCACATCGATTCACGCTTGCCGTTCTGGTTCGCGGCCGGCCTGACCATGCTCAACTTCTGCTACGGATGGTTCGTGTTGCCGGAGTCGCTGCCCTCGGAACGGCGCAGCCGGAAGTTTGACTGGTCGCACGCCAATCCGATCGGATCGCTGGTGCTGTTGAAGCGCTACCCGCAGGTGTTCGGGCTGGCGGCGGTGATCTTCCTTGTCAACCTCGCGCAGTATGTCTATCCCAGCGTGTTCGTGCTGTTCGCCGACTATCAATACCGCTGGAAAGAAGACGCGGTGGGTTGGGTGCTCGGACTGGTAGGCGTGCTCAGTGTGCTGGTCAACGTGCTGTTGATCGGGCCGGGCGTGAAGCGCTTCGGCGAGCACCGCACCCTGTTGTTCGGGCTGGGTTGCGGCGTGCTCGGCTTCGTCATCTACGGCTTCGCCGATGTCGGCTGGGTCCTTGTGGCTGCGCTACCGTTCGGCACGTTGTTGACGGTCGCCGGACCGGCGGCGCAGACGCTGCTCACCAGGCAGGTCGACGCGAGTGAGCAGGGTCGCGTTCAGGGCGCGTTGACGAGCCTGGTGTCGGTGGCAGGTATCGTCGGGCCAGCGACGTTCGCCGGCAGCTTCGGTTATTTCATCGGGGCGGACGCACCGGTGCATTTGCCAGGCGCGCCTTTTTTCATTGCCGCGGTGTTCCTGGGCATCGGCGCGCTGATCGCGTGGCGCTACGCACGGCCGACGGTGGCGG
Source organism: Variovorax sp. YR634 (assembly GCF_900106655.1). NCBI lineage: Bacteria > Pseudomonadati > Pseudomonadota > Betaproteobacteria > Burkholderiales > Comamonadaceae > Variovorax > Variovorax sp. YR634. Next base: position 47,935 of record NZ_FNOL01000022.1, on the reverse strand, counting down.
TGGACGCAACAGCAGCGGTAGTCGAGCCGACCTAGCACGGCCTTCTCGGCCGTGCCTCGGCAAGGTCATGGGCAGCGGAAGCTATATTGTTCATTCAGCAACAAGAGAGAAGTCACCATGGCAAAAGCCTATTGGGTCAGTGCGTACCGTGCCATCAAGGACGCCGACAAACTTGCGGCCTACGCAAAACTGGCCGGCCCAGCGATCACTGCTGGCGGTGGGCGCTTTCTGGCGCGTGGCCTGCCCGCCAAGGTCTACGAGTTCGGTCTGTCCGAACGCACCGTGTTGATCGAGTTCGACAGCCTCGAGCAAGCTACATCCGCACATGACAGCCCTGACTACCAAGCTGCGCTTGCCGCATTGGGCGACGGCGCCGAACGGGATCTACGGATCATCGAAGGGGTCTGAGCAACCGCGGGCCAGGGCCCGGTGCTGACTCAAGCAGCCGAATCCTTCTCTGGCAGCAACGCCTCCAGGACGAAACGTGTCGGTCCGCTGGCACCCCGGTCGCTGACCGCTAGACCGAGCTGCCGCCATAGAGCCGGGCTGAGCGGGCGAACGGCGATGCGAGGATCACGCGCGGGCTCGTGCGATTCCTCCGGCAGCAAGGCCGCTCCGTAGCCAGCGGCGACCAGTGTCCTGATCGCATCGTTGTAGTTGAGCTCGATGCGCGGCCGGCAATGGACGCCAGCCGCAGAGAACCATTCCGCGGTCAGCCGGTAGAGACGCGTGGAAGAGTCGTTCATGATCAGCGGTCGCTGGGCCAGCCACTGCGGGGTAAGCCGCTTGGGTGCTTTCCAGTCCGCCGGCAGAAAGGCGACGACAGACTCGCGCCGCAGCGGAGTGACATGAACACCGCGCACAGGCGCCTGCGGCAGCGCCACGACCGCCAGGTCGAGGCTGCCTGCGGCGAGCCGGGCCATGCTGTCGTTGGAGGTCAGCACCTGCACGTTCACGTCGATGCCGGGATGGTTCCGGGCAAGACGTTCGAGCGCGGGCGGCAGCAGGTGCGCAATGGCGCCCGTCGAGGCTCCCACCCGCACGCGGCCCGTTTGGCCTGCGAGCTGACGTCGAACGTCCTCCACTGCGTCGTCCGCGTCCGCCAGCAACCTGCGGGCACGCGCGATGAAGCGCTCTCCCAAGGCAGTCGCTTGCGCGGGCCCCCGCCCGCGAACGAGCAACTGGCCACCCAGGCGCGACTCCAGTTCCGCGATCTGAACGGTGACGGTGGGTGCCGCCAGGTGAAGGGCGCGCGCAGCATTGGCCAAAGACCCGAGGTCGGCGATGGCGACAAGGGTGCGCAGATGGTCAAGGCTCAGTTCCCGCATATCGCTAATTTAACTTTTCTTAATCTGGGGTTCCATATATTTAGCTGGAGCCATCGAGGTCGTATCCCTACGATCGCGCTCCATGGACCTCAATATCTTCATCGACGGCGACCAGGGCACCACCGGCCTTGACCTGCAGAACCGCCTGCGGGGCGGGGAATTTCGCATCCGCACATTGCCGACAAGCCTGCGCAAGGATGCGGCTGCCCGCCGGGCCGCTCTCAACGAGTGCGACATCGCAATCCTTTGCCTGCCCGATGCCGCGGCGCGCGACGCGGTGGCGATGATCGAGAACCCTGCCGTGCGCGTCATCGACGCCAGCTCGGCCCACCGCACCAGTCCGGGTTGGGTCTACGGCCTGCCGGAGCTCGATGCACAGCAAGGCGAACGTATCGCCTCGGCACCGCGGGTCACGAATCCGGGCTGCTATCCCACCGCCGCGGTCGCCCTGCTGCGACCGTTGACGGATGCGGGCCTGTTGCCCACCGACTATCCGCTTGTCATCCATGCCGTCTCAGGCTATTCGGGTCAGGGCAGGGTGGGGGCGGAAGCGCATGAGGCCGCAGCTGGGGGCGCAGGAGCGCATTCGCTGAAGGTCTATGGCCTTGCACTCGAGCACAAGCACGTCGCGGAAATCGAGGCCTATGGCGGCTTGGCGCAGCGGCCCATCTTCGTGCCGGCCTATGGCAGCTACCGGCAGGGCATCGTGCTCACCATCGGATTGCACGCGCGGATGCTTCCCTCTGATGCTTCGGGCGTGCGCATCCACGAATGCCTTGCGGAACGATACCGCGATGCGGCGCATGTGCGCGTGCTGCCGATGTCTTCCGCCGCGCCAATGGCCGAACTGGATCCGCAAGTCCACAACGGCTCGAACGACATGAGTCTGGCTGTTGCATTCAATGAACGCACGGGTCAGATCGTCTTGAGCGCAGTTCTCGACAATCTGGGCAAAGGTGCTGCGGGCGCGGCCGTGCAGAACCTGCGATTGATGGCGAGCGCTTCGTAGTCCACTTTGTGAATTCGAAAGGGATATGGCTCACGCAGCCGGATTGTTGTGGGTCCTTCTTTCCACATCTCTCACCACGCATACCCCGCCTGCACCCGAGCCGCAACCCTGTTATTGCTCCCACTGCTCGTAGCCGTCGAAACCCCCACCCCCAGATTCAGGTTGTCATTGACCTGATACCCAAACGCGAAGCCGACAGCCGATGCACCCGCATAGTTGCCAACCGCAGCGCCCATCCATTTCTTGCCCACCGGCAGCATTGGCATCGACGGCATGGCCAGCGCAGCGGCCACGCCCTGCGCAGCAAATGCATTGGCCTGGCTGGTCGCGTTGCTCACTGCCTGCTGCAGCTGATTGACGTTGACTGCGTCAGTGCCCAGCACCCCCGGCGCGACATTCGTGATGCCGCGCAACTGACCGGTGGCGGCATTGCCCACCGACACGGTGTTGTCGCGCTCCGCCACGGAGCCCTGGCCCAGTGCGACCGCGTTGCTGCCCGAGGCCAATGTGTTGGCGCCCAGCGCCACGGCGTTGTTGCCGGTGGCGATGGCGTTGTTGCCTACTGCGGTGGTTGGGTCGGCCAGCGCCTTGGCGCCGGCACCGATGGCGACCGAGCCCGCATTGCTGGCTTGCGCCCCGTTGCCGATGGCCACGGTGTTCTCGCCGTTGGCCTGTGCGTTGGTGCCCATCGATGTGCTGCCCGCGCCGGTGGAACTGGCGCCGGGGCCGCAGGCCACGCCACCGCCAGCGCCCACCGCGCACACGCCGCTGGCCAGGGCCTGGTTCATCAGCGTCTGCAGCGCCGTCACCTGCTGCACGGTGAAGTTGTTGGCCGTGGTGATGGCGGTCTGTTGTGCCTGCTGCACCTGGCCGACGTTGGCTGCATCGGTGGTCGCCTGACCCGCGCTCACGTTGCTGATGGTGGTGCCGGCGCCGCCGTTGGCGTTGAGTTGCAGCGATGTGCCGCCCGCGCCGTACTGCGCCGAGTTCTGCGCGAGGGACTGCGCAGTCGAGGCGGTCTGCTGCACGGTGTAGAGCTGGCTGCCATTGACGGCATCGGTGCTCGTGGCGTTCACCGCGCCGGCGTTGACGTTGACGAGGGTGCGCGTCTGGCCCGCCGAGCCGAATGAAACGGTGTTTGCCGCGGTGGCGACCGAGTTGGCGCCGATGGCTGCGCTATTGGTCGCGCCACTGGCAACCTGGCTGCCCGTGCCGACGGCCACGCTGCCGGTGGCCAGCGCCGACGCGCCGGATGACCCGTTGTAGGCGCCGCCAATGGCGGTGCTGCCGTTGCCCGATGCCACGGCGCCCTGGCTGGCGCCCGAGGCACTGCCGATGGCGACCGCCGAGACGCCCGATGCCTGCGCGCCGCCGCCGCCCGCCTGGCCGCTGAAGCCGCAGCAGCCGTCCGTGCCCTGGCCTCCCGACCCGACGGCGATGGCGCCGCTGGCAGAAGCTTGTGCACCGCTGCCGCCATTGCCGCCCGTGCCGCCCGCGAACCCCTGCCCGGCGGTGCCGCCGCCGCCAATGGCAGTCGCGCCGTTCGCGTTTGCGCTGGCGCCCGCTCCACCTGTGCCGCCGGTTCCGCCGGCGGTTCCGTTGCTGCCGTCGCCGCCCGCTCCGATCGCGGTGGCGCCATCTCCGGAGACCGTGGCTGCGCCACCGCCGCTGCTGCTCGTCCAGCCCGGCTGGTTGGGGCCGGGGTTGCCGGCGTCACCGGCCACGTAGCCCGCTGCGTGAGCGCTTCCCATGGTGAGCAGGGCCACGGCCGGCAAGTACCGGCGCGAGAGCTGGAGTCGAGTGAGCATGGTTCTTCCCTTGCAAAAACGGATAAGACAAAACGCAGGCGAGTGTGTCTTTTTGTTTTCAGAAGAGCCATACCCGAGAACTGGTAGATCCGGCTCCGGCAAGGCTCGGCGTCAGGTTGAGCGCGTCATACTCCCAGCCGGATCATTCGCACGGGATGTGATGTGCCAACCGAGCCGGGAGTAGAAAAAATGATCACTGCATGCTGGCGTGCGCTGCCTGCCGCACTGGCGCTTGCCTTCTCGCTGCTGATGAGCGCGTGCTCCAGCCTGCCGCCCCGGGTGCCGGAACAGCCTGTCAACGCCATCGCCGATTTCTCGGCCACGCCGTTGAGCGCGATCACGCAGAAGGTGCTGCCCCCAGATGCCCGCTCGGGCTTCCAGCTCCTGCCCTACGGCCCCACTTCCTTCGCCACCCGCATCGCAATGGCGAAGCTCGTCACCCGCAGCCTCGACGTGCAGTACTACCTGCTGGCCGCGGACAACACGGGCCGCGCCCTGATGCGCGAGCTACGCGACGCCGCGCTGCGCGGAGTGCGCGTGCGGCTGCTGGTCGACGACCTCTACACCACCGGCGAAGACGATCTGCTGCTGGCGCTCGCCAGCTATCCGAACGTGCAGGTGCGCCTGTTCAACCCGTTTCCGGGCGGGCGCGGCAGCGACGTGACGCGCTTCATCAGCTCGGGCCTGGACTTCGACCGCATCAACCGGCGCATGCACAACAAGCTGTTCGTGGCCGACAACGCCGCGGCAGTGGCGGGCGGTCGCAACATGGCAGACGAATACGTGATGAATGCCGCCGGCAGCAACTTCGTCGACATGGACGTCTTCGCGGCCGGCCCGGTGGTGCGCGAACTGTCGAACGAGTTCGACCACTACTGGAACAGCGAAGTCGTCTACCCCGTGGGCCAGATCGCCCGCAGCACGCTGACACCCGCGCAACTGCAGCAGAACTTCGAAGCGCTCACCGCCACGGCAAAGCCGCCCGAGGCGTTCCGAATCCCGCTGGACGGCAAGATCCTCAACGCCAGCGCAAACGAGCCTTCCGTCGTGCCGCTCGACATGGTGCCCATGCTGAACCTGCCTTTCGAGCTGGCCGAGCACCAGTTGAGCCCGCTACTGTGGGCCAATGCGCGCGTGCTGTTCGATCCGCTCACCAAGACCGAGGGCCTGAACGAGCGCGAGAACTCCATCAAGGGCACGGTGACCGAAGGCGTCATCCGCTGGTTCGAGACTTCGCGCTCCAGCATCAAGATGGTGTCGCCGTATTTCGTTCCGTCCGATGCGGCCGTGGCCAACCTGGCGCGGGCGCAGGCCGAGGGCATCAGCGTGTCGCTGGTCACCAACTCGCTTGCGTCCACCGACGAGCCATGGGTGTACGTGGGCTACTGGCCGCACATCCACGAACTGCTCAAGTCCGGCGTGACCATCTACGAGCTGAGCCCCACGCTGAGCGTGAAGCGCGGCAAGTACGGCATCTTCGGCCACCGCACGGGCGCGTTGCACATGAAGAACGGCATCGTCGACCAGAAGCAGGTGTTCCTCGGCTCGATGAACCTCGACCCCCGCTCGGCCCGGCTCAACACCGAACTGGGCGTGATCATCGACAGCCCCGAGATGGCGCGGCAGCTGCTGAGCTTCGCGGATGCGGGCAGCTCCTACCGCTTGCGGCTCGACGCCACCGGCCGGAACGTCGAGTGGGTAGAAGAAGACGAGGACGGCAAGGAAACGGCCTACGACGTGCCGCCCGAAACCTCGGCGTGGCAGCGCTTCAAGCTGCGGTTGATCGCGCCGTTCATTCCGCAGAGCCAGCTGTAGCGGCTCTGCGTTCGCGGGCTCGCCCTTACCGCTCTTACACGTTGCTGGTGGCGCGCACTTCCTCGATGGTGGTGTGCCCGGCCAGCACCTTCTCGATGCCGTCCTGCCGCAGCGTGCGCATGCCTTCCTGCAGGGCAGCCTGCTGGAGCTCCTCCGCGCGTGCGCCGGTCTGCACCAGGCGGCGCAGCGTCTTCGACATGGTCATCAGTTCGTGGATACCCACGCGCCCCTTGAAGCCGGTGTCGCCGCAATGCTTGCAGCCGGTGCTGGTGTAGGTGTGCAGGTGTCCGTCGCGGCCGTACCGCTGCACCCAGTCGCTTCGCACCGCCTGGCGCTGGGCCGCATCGTGCTGCTGCGCGCCGAAGGCGTGCATGTAGTCGTCCAGCAGTTCGTCGACGATCTCCGGGCTTGCGGGCTTGCTGCTGATGCATTGCTTGCAAAGGCGGCGCACCAGCCGTTGCGCGAGAACGGCCAGCAGAGAGTCTGCGAAGTTGAACGGGTCCATGCCCATGTCGAGCAGTCGGGTCACGGTTTCGGGCGCGCTGTTGGTGTGCAGGGTCGACAGCACGAGGTGGCCGGTCAGTGAGGCCTCGATGGCGGTCTTCGCGGTTTCCTCATCGCGAATTTCGCCGACCATGATCACGTCCGGGTCGGCGCGCACGAAGGCGCGCAGCGCCTTGGCAAAGGTCCAGTCGATGCGCGGATTGATCTGCACCTGCCGCAGCCCGGCCTGCGTGATTTCGACCGGGTCTTCCGCCGTCCAGATCTTTCGCTCCGGCGTGTTGATGTGCATCAGCGCCGAGTGCAGCGTCGTCGTCTTGCCCGAGCCCGTGGGGCCCACGCACAGCACCATGCCGTAGGGGCGCTCGACGGCCTTGGTCAGCTGCGCAAGGTTGTTCGGCGACAGGCCCAGCTCGCTCATGGGAATGGGCTTGGCCGATGCCAGGATGCGCATCACCACGTCTTCGAGGCCATTGTTGGTGGGAATGGTTGCCACGCGCAATTCGATGCGGTGCTGCGGCGAGTACTTCGCAAAGTTGATCTTCCCGTCCTGCGGGTTGCGCTTTTCGCTGATGTCCAGGTCGCACATGATCTTCACGCGAGCGACGATGGCGTTGCGGTAGCTCGGCGGCAGCTCCAGGTAGGTGTAGAGCAGGCCGTCGCGGCGAAAGCGGATGCGGGTTTTTTCCTGGCCGGGGTAGCTTTCGATGTGAATGTCCGACGCGCCCTCGCGATGCGCCTCGAGGATCATGCTGTTGATCATGCGCACAAGGGAGTTGTCAGACTGCTCGATCGGCGCGTCGGAAGTGGGCGCGGCGGGGCCTTCTTTCTCCAGCGTCTGCAGCAGTTCGCTGGTGCCGGCCATGTCGAAATCGAGCGGCTGGCTGGGATCGAGGCTGGACGAGAAGACGCCGGGAGCGGAGGCCGTGTGCTCGCCGATCTTTTCGTACACCGCTCGCAGCACGCCGTCGAGGTCGAGGCATTGCCCGACAACTGGCGTGACCTTCATCTGGGCGATGAACTCCACTTCGTCGAGTGCCGAATGCCGGCTGGTCGGGTCGTCGATCGCTACGACGAGGCGCCCTTCGTGCAGCATCAGCGGCATCACCTGCAGGCGGCGCGATACCGCATACGGAAGCTTGCGCAACGCCTCGGCAGCAGCGGGAAACAGATGCAGGTTGACGAGGGGGTAGCCCATCTTGCGCACCAGCGCGGTCTGCAGCTGGCCGCGGCTCACTACGCCCATGCGCACCAGCGTCTCGCCCAGCGGCACGGTGGGCTCCAGCTTTTGCTGCGCCAGCCCCGCGCGAAGCTGCTCGTCGGTGATCATGCCCAGCGATGTCAGCGCTTCGCCGATGCGTGCGATCGGTGTGCGGCTCTGGGCTTCGAGCGCGCTATGCAACTGCTCGGGCATGACGACTTCGATGGGGGGCATGGGGCGATCTCCTGTCTGGATTGCGGACAGGCAATCGTAGAGCGTGATCGATGCACTTGCCACCAGCTTGACCCTTGAGTACACAAGTTCTCAATGCTGTAATGAAATGCCCCCCAAGGCTTCGCGCACTTCGTGTCGCTTCGCCCGCCCCTCGCCGGGGGCGACACCTTCTCGGCCGTGGTTCGCACCCCGAATCTCCTTTAGTCCTACGCGGATTGCCCGCCATCTGCCCAAACATGGCCGCGATGCGTCAATTGATCCTTGCAACGACCCTGGGGCTGAGCGCGCTCGGCGCTTCCACACAGGCCGAGCCCGTCAAGGTGCCCGTCGACAGCGACGAGAAGGGCTCCGTCTACGTCGCGCCCAACGTCAACCCGACCGAGACATCGGCCACCGTCAAGGGGGGCACGGTCGGCGTGCTGCGGCCCGATGGCAGCGGCACTTACATCGGTACCGACACCTCCATGCCACGGCCTACTTACTCGCTGGGCGGAAGCACCGGCGGCAATCTGTCGCTCTCGGGCGGGTTGTCGTCGGACGGCAAGAACAACAACGGCGTGAAGGCCGGCGTCACCATCAAGTACTGAGTCGGGTACCGAAGGCCCCACGGGCTCAGACCAGCGTGCCGTACACGATGAACCCATCGTGCGTCGCGACCTTGTCGTAGAGCGTGCGGCCGGCTGTGTTGGTCACGTGCGTCTGCCAGTACACGCGATGCACGCCTGCATCCTTTGCGCGCTCGTACACGCCCTGGATGAGCTGGCGGCCAACGCCACGCCCACGCTCTGACGGCAGCGTGAACAGGTCCTGCAGATAGCAGGTCGGCTCCAGGCGCGTGGTGCTGCGGTGAAAGAGGTAGTGCGTGAGCCCGACCAGCTGGCCATCTCGCTCGGCGACCAGCGCGTGCACCGGCTCGTAGGCATCGAAGAAGCGCTGCCAGGTGGCTTGCGTGATTTCATCGGCGAGCGCGGTCGCACCCTCGCGTCCATAGAAGGCGTTGTAGCCATCCCAGAGCGGCTTCCATGCCGCGTAGTCTTGCGGCGTCGGCGAGCGAATCAGGAGGGAGGAGGTCATGGCGTCGGTGGTCTGCACGTTGAAAGACATGCGATTGCAACATGACCCGGCTCAGGGCGCGAAGAACTCCTTCAGCGCTTCTTCAGGCAACTGCCCGCGCAGGCCGATGGCGACAACGCCGGGGCGCGTGTCATCGGCGGGCGGCGCGGCCTTGCGCAAGCTGCCGTGACGGCCGGCGAACTGCACCTCCGACCATTCGCCGTCGCCAGTGCGCAGCAAGCCTTTGAGCCTCAGCACACCGGGTGGCACCTCGCGCAGCCAGGCGCGCAGCGTGGCGGCGGGAATCGCGGCTTGGGGCAGCGCGCTCCACGTCTGGAACAACGATCCGTGATCGGGGTTGTCATGACCGTGGTGATCGTGACAGTCATGACCGCAGACATGCGGAGCCACATCCGCATGCGGCAGCCCCGACAGCAGCGCCAGCGGCACCGCCGATTCCGTCGTCTCGATGCATGGCGTGCCCGGCGCCGTCGCACCGACCCACGCTCTGGCCGCAGCGAGCGCCTCGGCGGACGCAAGGTCGGCCTTGTTCACCACCACGAGGTCGGCCGACTTCAGCTGCCGCACCAGCGTGTCGGCCAGCAGCGGGTCTGCCGACTGCTGCGCCACCGCACTCGCATCCACCAGCACGATCACGCCTTCGAGGCTCAGCTCCGGCGCGGCCATGCCGATCTGCGCGATGCGCCACGGGTCTGACACGCCGCTGGCCTCGATCACCACCGCGTCGAAGGGCGTCTTCGCCTCGATCACGTCCACCAGCGCCCGCCCCAGGTCGTCGCCGATCTGGCAGCACACGCAGCCGTTGGTCAGCGCGGTGGTGTCGCCGTGCGTGGCGGCGATGAGTCCGGCGTCGATGTTGAGGGCGCCGAAGTCGTTCACCAGCACCGCCATGCGCAGGCCGTTCGCCTCGCGCAGCCAGCGGTTGAGCAGCGTGGTCTTGCCCGCGCCCAGGAAGCCGCCGATGACGGTGAGCGGCAGGCGCTTCTTCTTCGGCGTCATGCGGCCTTCAAGCCCTTTGCGCCTCGAACACGCGGCCCGACAGCACCGTGCCCCACACGCGCGCGTCCTTCAGCGCCATCGGATCCATCTCCAGCGGATCGTCTTCCAGCACGCAGAAGTCGGCGCGCTTGCCGCATTCGATGCTGCCGATTTCGCCGTCGAGCTTCAGTGTCCACGCGGCGCCTAGCGTGATGGCGCGCAATGCCTGCGGCACGCTGATGCGCTCGGCCTCGCCCAGCAGCCGGCCCTTGGGCGTGATGCGGTTCACGGCGCACCATGCGGTGAAGAGCGGCCCGAGCGGCGTGACGGGCGCATCGGAGTGGATGGCCAGCGGCACGCCCGCCGTCAGCGCGCTGCCGCAGGCGTCGAGCCGGTTCGCGCGGTCGGGGCCCATGGTCATTTCGTAGTGCTGGTCGCCCCAGTACCAGATGTGGTTGGCGAAGAGGTTGGCGCACAGGCCCAGCGATGCCATGCGGCGGAACAGCGGCGCGTCGATCATCTGGCCATGCTGCAGCGTGTGGCGGTGGTCGGGGCGCGGGGCTCGTGCGAGCACGCGGCCGATGGCGTCGATGGCAACCTCGCTGGCCTCGTCGCCGTTGGTGTGCGTGTGGATGGTGAGCCCGGCGCGGTGATAGGTCTCGAAGTCGGCCTCGTACTGCGCGGGCGCAGTCACCCAGATGCCGTTGGGCGCGCCGTTGAAATGCCCCGGCCAGCGCAGCCGCGCCGAGAAGCCCTGGATGGAGCCGTCGAGCATCATCTTCACGAGGCCGTAGCGCAGGCGGTCGGTGTTGCGCGGCATCAGGCCCTTCACATGCTCCGCTCCCTGCGCGGCGCCATGCGTGCCGTGAAAGGCCTGGAACGCGGGCAATATGCGCACGCCGAAGCCGTCGTCCTGCGTCACCGTTTCGAGCACGCCGCAGTCTTCGGGCGTGAGCTTGTTGACGAGGTCGGTCGCGGTGGTCACGCCCTGCAGGCAGGCCAGCCGCGCGAAGGAGCGCACGCCGGCTTCGGTCATCGGCGCGAGCAGGCCGGCGTTGCCGATCTTGCGCAGGACAAGAAACATGGCGGCCGGTTCCTGCAGTTCACCGGTGGGCTCGCCTTCGCTGGTGCCACTCGCGAACTTGACCACGCCTTCGACCTCGTTGTCGCGCGTGATCTCGGCGATGTTCAACATCGCGCTGTTGACGTTCATCAGGTGCCCGTTGGCATGGCCGATGACGATGGGCCGCGTGCTGCTCGCACGGTCGACGTGCTGCACCGTCATGCGCTCGCCGCCGAAGTAGATGGGGTCGAACCCCCAGGCGATGAGCGGCTCGGTGTCGGGTATGCCATCGGCCGTCATCTTCGCGGCCACTTCGCTCAGGCGCGATACCACTTCGTCCATCGAGCGCAGGCCACTCCACACCTTGCCTTCGGGGTCACGGCGGTCGAACCAGCCGAGGTACGTCCAGTCCCACATGCTGCCTTCCTTCAGGTGGCAGTGGCCTTCGACGAGGCCAGGCATCAGCACCTTGCCGGCAAAGCGCTCGTCGAGCGTGAAGGGGCCCCAGCCCTGAATGTCCGCCAGCGCGCCGACGGCAAGCACGCGGCCGTCGCGCACCGCCACGTGAGTGGCGTGCGGCTGCATCGGGTTCATGGTGATGATCTTGCGGGCGGCGTAGACGGTGGTGTTGCTGGTGCTCATGGCGATGTGGGAATCGAAAGAGGAGGGCGCGGCAAGCCGTCGACCACGTCGACGCGCCTGCAGCGTACCCAATGATCGGGCGCGACTTCGCGCAGCGGTGGCAGCTCGGCCGCGCAGGCCGGCTCCGCCACGGGGCAGCGGCCGGCAAAGCGGCAGCCCTGCGGCGGGTTGATGGGGCTCGGCGGATCTCCGCTGAGCTTGATGCGGTTCGCCGCGCGCCGCCGCCCGCCGCTTACCGTGGGCACGGCCGACATCAGTGCCACGCTGTACGGATGCAGCGGCCGCGCGAAGAAGCTGCGCCGCGGCGCGCGCTCGACGATCTGGCCGAGGTACATCACCGCGATGTCGTCGCAGATGTGCTCCACCACCGCCATGTCGTGCGAGATGAAGAGATAGGTCAGGCCCAGCTCGCGTTGCAGGCGGGCGAGCAGGTTCAGTATCTGCGCGCGAATGGCGATGTCGAGTGCCGACACAGGTTCGTCGCACACCACCAGCTCCGGGTTGGTGGCCAGCGCCCGCGCAATGTTGATGCGCTGGCGCTGCCCGCCCGAGAACTGGTGCGGAAACAGGTGCTGCTGCTCGGGCCGCAGGCCCACCGCCTCGAACAGCTCTGCCACACGGCGCGTGCGTTCTTCCGGCGTGCCCACCCGCATCAGGTCGAGCGGCGCGCGCACCGCTGCGCCAGCCCTCTCGCGCGGATTGAGCGAGGAGAACGGGTCCTGAAAAATGATCTGCATGCGCGTGCGCGCCTGCCGCAATGCTTCGCCCTGCAGCGCGCCCAGGTCGGTGTCGCCGAGCCGCATGCGGCCCGAGGTAACGGGCGACAGCCGCATCACCGCCAGTGCGGTCGTGGTCTTGCCCGAGCCCGATTCGCCGACCACCGCGAGCGTGCTGCCGCGCCGCACCTCGAAAGAGACGCCATCCACCGCCTTCACCACCTCGGGCGTGCGGCCCCAGTCGGCCTTGCCGCGCGGAAAGTGCACCTTCAGGTCATCGACCGAAAGCAGCGTGTCGGTCTTGCCGATGAATGTCATGCGGCCTCTCTTTCGCGTTGGTCGAGCGCTTCGGCATGCAGCCAGCAGGCCGCGCCGTGCGGCACGCCAGCGGCCACATTGCCGTGCATCGCGAACATCGGCGGCACTTCGGAGGCGCAGCGTGCCATTGCGCGCGGGCAGCGTTCTCGAAAGGCGCAGCCCGTGCCCAGCTCCCAGATCGAAGGCACCACGCCTGCGATCTCAGCCAGGTCTTCACGCGCATCGTCGTCGTACGCCGCGCTGCTGCCGAGCTCGGGCAGGCAATCGATCAGCCCGCGCGTGTAGGGGTGGCCGGGCTCCGACAGCACCTGCTCGGTTGTGCCTTGTTCGATCACGCGGCCCGCGTACATCACCATCACGCGGTCGGCCATCTCGGCGACCGCGCCCATGTCGTGCGTGATGAGCATGATGGCCGTGCCCTTCTCGCGCTGCAGCTCGCGCAGCAGGTCGAAGATCTGCGCCTGTACCGTCACGTCGAGCGCAGTGGTGGGTTCGTCGGCAATGAGGATGTCGGGGCGACAGGCCAGCGCCATCGCGATCATCACGCGCTGGCGCATGCCGCCGGAGAGCTGGTGCGGGTACTCGTCCACGCGCCGCTCGGGCGCAGGAATACCCACCTGCTGCAGCATCTCGATGGCGCGCTGCCTCGCTGCGCGTGCGTTCATGCCGGCATGCAGCTGCAGCGATTCGCCGATCTGGTCGCCCACGGTGAACACCGGGTTCAGCGAAGTCATCGGCTCCTGGAAGATCATCGAGATGCGGTTGCCGCGCACCTCGCGCATGCGTGCATCGGTGGCCTGCACCAGGTCTTCACCCTGGAACAGCACCCGGCCGTCGCGGATGCGGCCCGGCGGCGAGGGTATGAGCCGCAGCAGCGCCAGTGCCGTCATGCTCTTTCCGCAGCCCGACTCGCCGACCACGCACAGTGTTTCGCCGGCGCGGATCTCGAAGTCGACCCCGTTGAGCACCAGCGCCTGGCCTCGGCGGGTTTTGAACTCGACATGCAGGTTCTGCACGCGCAGCAATGCGTCGTCGTTCGTCATCAGCGTTCCCTCAGCTTGGGGTTGAGGGCGTCGTTCAGGCCGTCGCCGATCAGGCTCACGGCCAGCACGGTGATAAAGATCGCCGCACCGGGAAAGGCCACGGCCCACCAGCACGAGAGCACGTACTGCCGGCTGGAGCCGATCATCAGCCCCCAGCTCATCTGGTTCGGATCGCCCAGCCCGAGGAAGGACAGGCCCGCCTCGAACAGAATCGCAGCGCCGATGGCCAGCGTGGCCGACACCACCAGCGGCGGCAGCGCGTTGGGCAAGATCACCTTCCAGATGATGCGCGCGTCGCGTGCACCGATGGCACGCTCGGCCCGCACGAACTCCAGCCCGCGAAATTTCATGAACTCGGCACGCGTGAGCCGCGCGGTGCCGGTCCAGCTCACGATGCCGATGGCCAGCGTCACCGTTACCAGCGTGGGCGAGAACAGCGTTACCACCACCATCGCGAACAGCAACGCAGGCAGCACCTGGAAGAACTCGGTCAGCTTCATCAGCGCGGCATCGACCTTGCCGCCGTAGTAGCCCGCGAAGGCGCCGAGCGTGATGCCGATCAGCACCGAGAGCAACGCGGCCACCGCACCCACCAGCAGCGTGGCGCGCCCGCCGTAGATCAGCGCGGTGAGCACGTCGCGGCCCAGGTAGTCGCTGCCGAGCCAGGCGTCCTCGCTGAAGGGCGGCGTGAGCGGCGCGGCCTTGATCTCGAACGGATCGGCCGAGTAGAGCCATGGCCCGGCAATGGCCACGAGCAGCACGACCAGCAGCATCGCCATGCCGGCGATGGCGGCAGGGTTGCGCAGGAACATGCGCATCGCTTCCACCCCCGGATGCTCGACGCGCACGGCGGGTTTTGCCTGGGCCTTGGAAGATGCGGCAGCAGCAGCGGTAGGCATCGTGATCACCTTGCTCATGAGGCCTTGATCCGTGGATCGATGAAGCGGTAGCACAGGTCGGTGAGCTGGTTCATCACCACCACCACGATGGAAGAGAACAGCAGCACGCCGAGAATGGTCGGGTAGTCGCGCCGCAGCACCGACTCGAAGGCCAGCCGGCCGAGGCCCGGCCAGTTGAACACCGTCTCCACCAGAATGGCGCCGGCCAGCACGTTGCCGAACTGCAGCCCCAGCACCGTGACCACCGGCAGCAGTGCGTTGCGCAGCGCATGCTTGTAGAGCACCACGCGGTCGGCCAGCCCTTTTGCGCGTGCGGTGCGAATGAAGTCGGAGCCCAGCACGTCGAGCATCGACGAGCGCGCAAGCCGGCTGTACTGCGCGAGATACACCAGGCTCAGTGTGAGCGTGGGCAGCACCAGGTGCTGTGCCACGTCGAGCATGTCCGCGAAGCCGCCGGTGCCCGTCGAGTCGATGGAGCGCATGCCCGCGACAGGAAGAATCGGAAACACCGATGCCAGCAGGATCACCAGCATGATCCCCAGCCAGAACACCGGCGCGGCGAAGCCCACCAGCGACAGCACGGTGATGAACTGCGACAGCAACCCGTTCGGCCTGCGCGACGACAGCACGCCCAGCGCAGTGCCCACGAAGAAGGCCAGCAGCACCGAGCTGAGCACCAGCAGCAGCGTGGCCGGTACGCGCTCGGCGATCATGCTCGTCACCGGCAGGTTGAAGAAGTACGAATAACCCAGGTCGCCCTGCGCCACCTTGCCCAGGTACACGCCGAGCTGTACCGGCAGCGACTTGTCGAGCCCGTACTGCGTGCGCAGCTGCGCCATCAGCTCGGGCGACATGCCGCCGCTGGCGCCGGCAATGGTTTCCACCGGGTCACCCGGCGCCGCGTGCACCAGCACGAAATTGAGCACCACCACCGCGAGCACCAGGCCCAGGGCCTGGAGCAGTCGCGAGGCGGTGTAGCGAAGCGTGCCCATGTCGTGCCCGCCTTACTTGATGTACACCTCGTCGAGCGGCGACAGCGGCCCCCAGATGGTGGTCGGCACGTTGCCCACCTTCTTGCTGGTGATGGTGTGGTACGGCACCTGGTTGATGAACTCGATGGGCAGCTCGTCGGTCACGATCTTCTGGAAGGTTGCGTAGTAGGCCTTGCGCTGCGTCGGGTCGATCAGGCCGCCTGCGGTGTTGAGCAGTTCGTCGACCTTCGGGTTGGCGTACGACTGCGTGTTGGTCCACACGATGGGCTTGATGTTGGTCGACAGGTAGGTGCGGTGCACGCCGATGATCGGGTCGCCCCAGTTGAACACCGCGTCCATCGACATGTCGAAGTCGTGCGAGGCCAGGCGCTTGGCCCAGGCCGGGAAGTCGGCCGAGGCGCGCACCTCCACCGTGATGCCCACTTTCTTGAGCTGGCCGCGGATGTACTCGGCCACGTTCTTCTGCTGGTCGTCGCCGCCGGGCAGGTAATCGATGGTGAGCTTGAAGCGCTCGCCGCCTGCGCCTGCCTTGTAGCCCGCGGCGTCGAGCATTTCGCCGGCCTTCTTCAGGTCGAGCGGGTAGCGCACGAGGTCGGGCACGGCAAAGGGGCTGCTGGCCACCAGCGGGCCGTCGGACACGGTGGCAAAGCCGCCCATCAGCGCCTTGGTGATGAAGTTCTTGTCGATGGACGTGGCGATGGCCTTGCGCACCTGCACGTCCGACAGCGGCTTCTTCGCAGTGTTGAAGGCCAGCCAGTTGAGCGGGCCGATGCCGTCGTAGCCCTTGGGCGTGAGCGACACCCTGGGGTCGTTCGCGAAGCGCTTCAGGTCGGTGGGCAGCGTGGCGAAGGGCAGCATCTGGATGTCGCCACGCTCCAGCCCGAGCACCAGGCTCGCCATGTCGGGCGTGACGTTGACGATGATCTTGTCGAGGTAAGGCTTGCCGGGCAGGAAGAACTTGTCGAAGCGCTCCAGCACGATGCGCTGCGCAGGCTTGAACTCGGTCACGCGGAAGGGGCCCGAGCCGATCACGTCGGTGGTGTTGCGCGGATGGTTCTTCAGGTCTTGCCCGTCGCCGTAGATGTGCTTGGGAAGAATGGGGCACAGCGCCGGCGACATTGCCAGCACGATGGCCGGGTGCGGCACGCTCATGCGGATGATGGCCGTGTACGCATCGGGCGTTTCCACCTTCTCGACCGGGCCGAGCATGGTGGTGAACGGATGGTTGGCCTTGATGGCCATGATGGAGAAGGCCACGTCGGCCGAGGTGACGGGCTTGCCGTCATGGAACACGGCATCTTTGCGCAGCTTGAGCGTGAGCGACTTGCCGTCGTCGGCCAGCTTCCACGACTCTGCAAGGTAGGGCTGCGGATTCCACTTGTCGTCGAAGCGCAGCGGGCTCGCGAAGATCTGCGTCGAGGGCAGGGCGGTGGCAATGCCCGACTGCACCGCGCCGTTCAGGTGCCGGGGCGTCTGCGTGCTGCCGATGACCAGCGTGCCGCCGCGCTTGGGCTCGTCGGCCGCGGAGGCGGGCAGCGGAAGCAGGGTGCTCGCGGCCAGGAACGCGGCGGAAAGCAGTGTGGTGCGGCGCGTGAAAAGAGAAAGCGGGAGCTGCATGACAAGACCTCGGAGAGTTCGACACAGGCAATCGGATTCGGCCAACGCCAACGCGAAGACCTTGTGTCGAAGATAGGCGCTTGGTACACACCGGCGAAGAGCCAACGCGGCACGACTCACAGGGCCAGAAGGGGCGGGTTTGCCCCGTTGTGCAGCAGGGCGTGCGCCACTTCGGTGAATGCGCGCAGGCGGTGCGCCTACTTCTCGTCGCGCAGCCAGTACCACTTGTAGAGCATGCGCTGCCCGATGCGCCGGAACGGCGCGAACGCGCGCGACTCGACCACCCCCAGCACGTTGGGAAAGGGCAGCGGCGAGCGGTAGATGGGCAGCTCGAACACGTCCTTGCCCGAGTCCTTGCCCGCCACGCGCTCGGCCAGCCGCTTGCCCGCCCAGGTCGAGAACGACACGCCGTTGCCGCCGTAGCCCACCGCGTACCAGATCTTCTTGCCGGCATCGGGCTGCGTGATGCGCGGCATCATGTCGTGGCTCATGTCGACCCAGCCCCACCACGAGTAGTCGATGCGGATGCCCGCCAGCGGCGGAAACTTGCGCGCGATGGCGTCGGTGAGCAGCTTCAGGTGCACCGGGCCTTCGGCGTCGGCGCCGCTCACGGCGCTGCGGCTGCCGATCTGCAGCCGGTTGCCCTTGAGCAGCCGGTAGTAGAAGCGCAGCGTGCGCGTGTCGGTCAGGAAGGTCTGCGACTTGAAGTTGGTGGCTTGCAACTCGGCATCGGTGAGCGGGCGCGTGACCACCGAGTTCGACAGGATCGGCATGATCCGATTCTTCAGCAGCGGGTTGAGCGCCTGCCCCGTGTAGCCGCCGGTGCACACCGCCACGCGGCGCGCGCGCACCACGCCGGCCGGCGTCTGCAGGTGGTGCACGCCGTCGATGGTCTGCCAGCCTTGCACGGGGCTGGATGTGTGCACCGTCACGCCCAGCGCGCGGGCGCGCCGCATCAGGCCGAAGGTGAACTTCAGCGGGTGGATGCCCACGCCCTCGGCCTCGTACATCGCGCCGACGGTCTCGCGCTCGTCGCAGTAGTCGTGGCGCACTTCCTCGGCGCTCATCATGCGGGTGGCGTAGCCGAACTTCTCGCGCATGAGCCGTGCCTCGGCATCGAGGCCGGCGAGCTTTTCAGAGCGGTGTGCGAGGTAGAGGTGGCCGCCGTCGTAGGCGTCGCAGTCGATCTGCGTGGTGAGGTGGCGAAAGTTCTCGAAGCCGCTGCGGATCTCGGCGTCGAGCCGCTTGGCGGTGTCGAGGCCCCAGCGTTCGATCCACTGCGAACGCTTGAGCCGGCCGCTCGCGTTCTGGCCCTGGCCGCCGCTGCGGCTGGAGCAACCCCATGCGGCCTGGTTGGCTTCGAGCACGGTGGCGCGGATGCCGTGTTCCTGCGCGAGGTAGAGCGCGGTCGACATGCCGGTGGCGCCCGAGCCGATGATGGCCACGTCTACATCGATGTCGCGCAGCAGCGGGCCGTCGTCTTCCGGCGGCTCGCCGGCGCTGGCCACCCACCAGGTGGGTGCGTAGGCGCGGCCGGCGCCGGGGTCGGGCGCGCGCAGCGGGTCGTACTGCGGGTCGTAGGGGCGGAAAGGGGCCTGCGGCGGCTGCTGCTCGAACGCTGCGGCGTCGATGGCCGCGCTGGCGGTGGCCGTGGCGGAGGCGAACTGCACGGTGCCTGTCATGGTCATGAAGGGCTCCAGGAGAAGGGGAAGAAGAGGGCCGGAAAGAAGTGGGCCGAGGCGTGCTTGCCTACTTCGCGGCGGGCAGGTTCGGGCGTGCCTTGCGGAACACGTTCTTCAGGTGGATCTTTCCGCCCTTGAAGGTGAAGACGTCGATGCCGTCGGTCTCGATGCGACTGCCGTCGGCGGCGGTGCCGGTGAAGGTCCACTGCGAGGTGCCGAAGTCTCCGTGCACGAAGTGCTGGCCGTTGATCCATTGCGCGTCGGGCACGGCTTGCCATGCTGCGGCAAAGGCCTTGCGCACCGCCTCGGTGCCAACGTGGCGGGTGCCGCAGGCGTCGGGGCCGGCGGCGGTCTGGAAGATGCAGTCGGCCGTCATGAAGCTCATGAGGGCGTCGATGTCGTGGCGGTTCCAGGCGTCGCTGAAGGCGGCAAGGGTGTCGGTGGTCACTGAAGTGGAAGGCATTGCGGTCACGCGGGAACTCCGGAAATTGATGCGGCAAGAGTAGGCAGCCGCCTGCCGGCGCGATAGGGCCAGTTGGGAGGATTCGACCGAGCCAGAGCACCACGAACTGCGTGCGCTGCCCTAAACTGCGGCGCACCATGCCCCCGAATCCGCGAGCCACCCAGTGGGCGCAGCTCTTCGCGCTGCCCGATCAACCGGCGCTGCCGCTGCAGGCCCGTTTGCGCGCCGCCGTGGTGCAGGCCATTCTTGAAGAGCACCTGGCGCCCGGTGCGCCGCTGCCTTCGTCGCGCGAGCTTGCGGCGCTGTTGGGGCTGAGCCGCAATACCGTTACCTCGGCGTACCTGCAGCTCATTGACGAGGGCTTTCTGGAGGCGCGTCCGCGCAGCGGGGTGTTCGTGGCGCACGATGCCCGTCCGCTTTCAGCCGTTCATGCGGAGCCGCTGGTCGGGCGCAGCGGGCAGGCGAGCCAGCCGCCCGACTGGTCGGGTCGCGTGCTGCGCTCGCTGGTCGACAAGCCAACGCTGTCGAAACCCGACCGGTGGCGCGACTATCCGTACCCTTTTGTCTACGGCAACTACGACCCGCAGCTCTTTCCCACTGAAGACTTCCGCGAGTGCTGCGCGCGCAGCCTGGCGCGCTCGCAGCTGCCGCACTGGACGCCCGACTTCGAAACCGACGACGTGCCCGACCTGATCGAGCAGATCCGCACGCGCCTCTTGCCCAAGCGCGGCGTGTTCGCGCTCAAGGAAGAAATCCTCGTGACCATGGGCGCGCAGCATGCCTACTACCTGCTGGCCGAGGCGCTGTTCGACGAGCAGACGCGCGTGGGGCTGGAAGAGCCGGGGCATCCGCATGCACGCAACAGCTTCTCGCTGCGGCAGCCCAAGTGGGTGGAGGTGGATGTCGATGAAGACGGGCTGGTGGTCGATGCGCTACCGGCGGCGGACTACCTGTTCGTTACGCCTTCGCACCAGAGCCCCACGACCGCGACGCTGAGCCTCGAACGGCGCCAGTGGCTGCTGCGCAAGGCCGAGTTGCAGGACTTCGTGATCATCGAGGACGACTACGAAGCGGAGAACCTGTACGAAGGCACGCCCATGCCCGCACTCAAGAGCCTGGACAAGACGGGGCGGGTGATCTACGTGGGGTCGGTGTCGAAGAGCCTGTCGCCTGCCTTGCGGCTGGGCTTTATCGTGGCGCCGCGTGCGCTCATCAAGGAGCTGCGCGTGATCCGGCATGCGATGGTGCGGCACCCGAGTGCCTTCCTGCAGCATGCGTATGCGCTGTTTCTCTCGCTGGGGCACCACGAGTCGCATGCGCGGCGGGTGAACCACGCGATGCAGGAGCGGCTTGCGCTGGCTGCCCAGGCGCTGCGGGACCATCTGCCCGATTTCGAGTTCCGGCTGCCTTCTGGCGGGGCTTCGATATGGGTGCAGGCGCCGACGTGGGTAGATGCCACGGAGCTGTCGCTGATGGCGCGCAACCATGGGGTGCTGATCGAGGCCGGCGATGTGTTCTTTGCGAAGCCGCCGTATCCGTGTCCTTTCTTCCGGCTGCGCCTGTCTTCGATTGCGGCTTCGCAGATTCCGGCGGGGATCCGGGCCCTGGGAATAGCGGTGGAAGAACTGGCTTTGGCGCGCGGTGAGAAGCGGCCGGTGGGCGGCCGGACCCACTGACCGGCTGAAGAGTTCGGGGGAGGCAACGCCCCGTCTGAGTGCCATGTGCACCAGAACAAGGGTATTCACCCATCGGCTGGCTCCATGCCCGCCCCGGTGCTGGTACTTCCTGGCTGGAGGCGATGCGTGCAAAGTCGCTGCGAGATTCACCTACTGGAGAAACCCGATGACCATGTCCCGCCGTCTCCCCCTGCAACTCGCCGTGCTGGCCACCACGCTGGCAGCATTGTGCGGAACCGCCTCCGCACAGCAGGCCAAGGAACTCACCTTCGCCCACCAGGACATGCTGGTTCCACTGCGCCTCGTCATGGAGTCCGGTGAGGTCGAGAAGGCCACGGGCTACAAGATCAACTGGCGCATGTTCGCGGGCGGCGGCGACGTGATCCGCGCGATGGCTTCAGGCGACGTGCAGATGGGTGAAACCGGCTCCAGCCCGCTGACGGCCGCGGCCAGCCAGGGGCAGGACATCAAGCTGTTCTGGATCTCCGCCGACATCGCGAATGCGGAAGCGCTCATCGCGCGCAATGCATCGGGCATCAACAGCATGAAGGACCTGGCCGGCAAGAAAGTGGCCACGCCCTTCGTGTCGACCGCGCACTACCAGCTCATGGCCGGCATGAAGATGGACGGCGTCGACCCCAAGAGCGTGAACGTGATGAACATGCGCCCGCCGGAGATCGCGGCCGCATGGGAGCGCGGCGACATCGACGCCACTTTCATCTGGGACCCGGTGCTCTCGAAGATCAAGGCCAGCGGTAAGACCATCGCCACCTCGGGCAGCATCGGCAAGCGCGGCGCGCCCACCTTCGAGGGCATCGTGGTCAACGCCAAGTGGGCGGCCGCGAATGAGCCTTTCATGATCGCCTTCGTGAAGGCACTCAACCGCGCGAACGAGGAATACAAGGCAACAGGCAAGAGCTGGACGCCCGATTCGCCGCAGACCAAGGCCATGGCCAAGTGGACCAAGGCTGATCCGAAGGACGTTGGCGCAGCGATGGCGCTGTACACCTTCCCGACGATGGCCGAGCAGGTTTCGCCGACGTGGCTGGGCGGTGGTGCTGCCAAGGCGATGGCTAACACGGCGGCTTTCCTGAAAGAGCAGGGGCGGGTGCAGGAGGTGAAGCCTGACTACGGCGCGTTCGTGACCACTACTTATGTCGAGAAGGCAATGGGCAAGTAGCAACGAACGGAAATCGGAGATCTGAAATGCCCACGCTAGACATCCGAGACCTGACGGTCAACTACGCGGTAAAGGGCGGCACGCTGCAGGCGCTGGCCCCCGTCAACCTCACGATGCACGACGGCGACTTCGTAGTCGCACTAGGCGCCTCAGGCTGCGGCAAGACCACGCTGCTCAACACCATCGCGGGCTTCCTGCCCCCTTCGACTGGCGAGATATTGCTGGATGGCAAACCGGTGGTCGGCCCCGGCGCCGACCGCGGCGTGGTGTTCCAGAAGCACGCGCTGATGCCTTGGCTCAACGTGCGCGACAACGTGGCGCTGGGCCTGCGACTGGCCGGCGTGGGCAAGGCCGAGCGCGACCGCATCGCTGAAGAAAAGCTCGGCCTCGTCGGCCTGCAGAAATACGCCGACCGCGCGGTGTATGAGTTGTCTGGCGGCATGCAGCAGCGCGTTGGCATTGCGCGCGCACTCGCGAGCGACCCGGCCGTGCTGCTCATGGACGAACCCATGGGCGCGCTCGATGCTTTCACGCGCGAACAGGTGCAAGAGATTCTTCTGCAAGCCTGGTCCAAGTCGAACAAGATGGTGTTCTTCATCACCCACTCGGTGGAAGAGGCGCTGTTCCTCGCCACCCGGCTGATCGTGATGAGTCCGAGCCCCGGGCGCATATCGCACGTCTACGACGACGTGCCTTTCTCTCGCCAGTACCTGTCGCACGGCGACTCGCGCAAGGTGAAGTCGGAGCCCGAATTCATCCGCATGCGTGAAGAAGTGCTGTCGATCATTCATCATCGCGAGGTTGCCCATGTCTGAGGTGTCGATCGCATCCCCCGTCGCCATGACGCCACCGCCTTCCAAGCCCGCCACCCCGCCAGTACTGCCTGCACCCGCAGCAGGCGCCAAGCTCAAGACCAGCGCCTTCAAGGTGCCGGGCGAAGGCTCGAGCGTGACCATCAGCATCGTCACCGTTGTGGCGTTGGTGGCGCTGTGGTTCATCGTCACCAACATGGGCTGGGTCAAGCCGCTGTTCCTGCCCACGCCGCAGGCGGTGTTCCAGCAGTTCTACGAATACCTCACCGGCCAGGCCAACGACAAGCCGCTGTGGCAGCACTTTCTTGCCAGCATGTTCCGCGTGTTCTCGGCCTTCTTCCTGGCCTGCGTCACCGCCATTCCTGTGGGCATCGCGATGGGCATGAGCCGCTTCTGGCGCGGCATCTTCGATCCGCCGCTGGAGTTCTACCGGCCGCTGCCGCCGCTGGCGTACCTGCCACTCATCATCATCTGGTTTGGCATTGACGAGCTGCCGAAGGTGCTGCTGATCTTTTTGAGTTGCTTCGCGCCGCTGGCATTGGCCGCGCGCTCGGGCCTGCGCAGTGCCTCACAAGAGCAGATCAACGCGGCGTACTCGATGGGCGCGAGCTACATGCAGGTGATCCGCCACGTGATATTGCCGTCGGCATTGCCCGACATCCTTGTGGGCATGCGTATCGCCATCGGCTTCGGCTGGACAACGCTGGTGGCCGCCGAGATGGTGGCGGCCAACATGGGGCTGGGTCAGATGGTGCTGAATGCGTCGAACTTCCTGCGCACCGACATCGTCATCATGGGCATCATCGTCATCGGGGTGGTTGCTTATCTGTTCGACCTGCTGATGCGGTGGCTCGAGCGACGTCTGGTGCCCTGGAAAGGGCGCATGTAGTCGGCGCCATGTGCACGGGCTGCTGTGGCGGCAGCGCCGGGCCTTCGGCCAGCGCGCCCATCGATTGCTCCAGGAAGTCGAGCATCGCGCGCATCGCGGCGCTGTTGTGGCGGCGCTGCGAATACGCGGCATACAGCCAGTGCTCGCGCGGCATGTGCTCGCGCAGCACCGGCACCAGCGCCCCGCGCTCCAGGTGCGACTGCGCCAGCGGCTCGGGCACATAGGCCACGCCCACGCCACGCAGAGCCAGCTCGATCAGCGCTACGGCGTCGTTGGCTTCCATGCGGCTGTGCACCGGCACGTCGTACGGCTTGCCGCCGGTCTCGAAGGGCAGGTGGGTGGTCGGCTTCGCCGAGAAGCTCAGCACATCGTGCCGGCCCAGGTCTTCGGGCGTCTGCGGCATGCCGCGCTGGGCCCAGTAGGCCGGCGTGGCGCAGACCACCATGTCGAACTGCACCAGCCGGCGCACGATCAGGTTCATGTCGTCGATGCGCCCGCCCGTCAGGTGGATGTCGATGCCTTCCTCGATCAGGTCGAAGTTGTCGTTGGTGAACACCAGGCTCACGTACACGTCGGGGTAGAGCTTGATGAACCCGGCGATCACGTCAGAGAGCCAGCCGGCGATAAGCCCGTGCGGCGCGCTCATGCGTAGCCGACCGCGCGGATGCGAGCCGTGGGCCTGCAGGTCGTTCAGGGTGTTCTCGGCCATCGTCACCAGTTGCGTGCTGCGGTCGAGCAGCACCTGGCCGGCGTCGGTCAGGCTCAGGGAGCGGGTGGAGCGGTTCAGCAGGCGCACGCCGCTGCGGGTTTCGAGCTCTGCCACATAGCGGCTCACCGTGGCTTTCGACATGCCCAGCGAGATCGCCGCGCGGGAGAAGCTGCGCCGGAACGCGACTTCACGGAATGTTTTGATGAGATCGAGGCCGTCCATGGTGGAGGCATTGTTCCAGCATCGAGGATGAGGCCGTGGGGTGTAGGGGCATACCCAGGCCTGGATCGGACTTCACGCGAGACAGCTTCCGTGACGATCGACACGAGTAGACTCCGCGGCTTTTCCTTTCTGCAGAGGAGCGAGCTGCGATGGCTATCTTGGACGCCGGCCCCTACTTCCACGGTACGCGGGCGGACCTTCAGGTGGGCGATCTGCTCACGGCCGGCTTTCGGTCAAACTACGACGGCCGCGTCGTCATGAACCACATCTACTTCACCGCCTGGCCCAAGGGCGCCGGGCTGGCTGCCGAAATGGCGAGGGGCGACGGCCGTGGCCGCGTCTACATCGTCGAGCCCACGGGCGCCTACGAGGACGACCCCAACGTCACCGACAAGAAGTTTCCGGGCAATCCCACACGCTCCTACCGCAGCCGGGAGCCGCTTCGGATCGTCGGCGAACTGGAGACCTGGGAGCCCTTCGATCCGGAGTACATCCGGCAGCTCAGGGAGCGCGTACGCGTTGGCATGGGAGAGATCATCAACTGAATCCCGCCTGCCGTGCCGTGCCGCGCCGGGTAGCGAACGGAAATGGACCGGGTTGTTGACCGTCTTGGGCCTCTCGGCGCCACTGCTGTGCGGCAGAATTCGGCCAGAAGCGCTCCCCCGCGGCCGACGTTCGAAGCTGAGGCAGGCAGCCGCAACGAGTTCAACCCACAGGTCTACGGCAGTTGGTCATTTTGGATCGATGACATCAAACTCGAACTGCACCGGAGCGGAGTCTTCGACGTAGGCGCTGATCAGGTAGTGGCCGGCAGGATCGCCATCGGCCACGTCCCAAGACTTCGAAATGGTGCCGTCGTAGATGGTCAGGGTCACGTCCAGCGAAATAGTCTTGCGATCCGCCGACGTACCGTAAGGCTGGCCACCGCTGCCCCACGTCTTCGGGGTTTCCGGCAATGTCACGCGTTCGAGAACGCGGACCTTGCCAGATTTCCGGTTGAGTTTCAGGATCCAACCGTAGTTTTGGTTGATCGCCCGTGGCACGGTGTTCGAAACCTTGAAGTCCAGCACGTCGTTGTTGGGCGCGAGCTTGAAGAGCCCAAAGACCGCATCGAGCGGGCACGCTCCATTCGCTGTCGGGGCGACGGCGCAAGCTTTGAACACGGCGGCATTGGATTCAGAAATGAATCCATGCGATGCGGCGCCCGTTGTTTGAGCGCCAATGTGGGTGCATGCGACCGCGGCGAAAAGAACAAGAAGGTGGCGTGAATATTTCATGGCAGATGAGGCTCGGCAAGCGACTGTCAAACGATCAAACCTTGCATGTCCTATGGCATAGGTTGAGCCAGGAGCAAGCTCGACCTTCGATGCGAGATGCGCCCGCCATGCTCTCCCGGCGAAACGCAGCAGCAGGATTGCCAGCGAGACCTACTGGAATGTAAGGCTCAAGGGTCGGCTCCCGTCAACCAGGCGTACCCGGCGGAATCCTAAGCATCCGCTTTCGAGAACGTCGCTGGGCCCTTTGCGCAGACTTCCCGTGCGGCCACAAGCGGCCAATCGCGAATGGCTGCTTCGGCGATGCTCTATCCTCATTAAAAAGGTGTGGGATCGTTAACTCGGAGGAGCAAGCGATTGACGCGCGCAGCCTTCGCTGCTTAACATCAATGCACCTTCCACCGTCGACGTGCCATGAAACGCCGTGAGTTCGTTCTTGTTGGCACTGCGCTCGCCTCACTCGGCGTGTCAGCGTGCACCCATTCGATCGGAGGCTTCGCCGCAAAGACTTCGCGAGAAGATGACTGGAACATCGCCGCGGGTGACGACGGCAAGCTCGTTGACACCACCGCACTCAGCAAGATGGCCGATCGGCTTGCGGCTTCGGGCTCGAACATTCACTCGGTTCTTGTCGTGCATCGCGGCAGGCTCGTTTTCGAGCGCTACCTCCAAGGCAGCGATCAGGTGCCGACCAGCTTTTTCGGCAGCCGTGTGGAGAACGTCGTCTTCAACGCCGGCATGCGCCATGCAATGAAGTCAGCGACGAAGAGCGTCGCGTCGCTCGCCGTCGGCATCGCGATCGACCGGGGGCTGATCCATGGCGTCGACGAGCCGATCCTTGGCTTCTTCCCCGAACTCGCAGACCTGCGAACGCCAGAATCGGATCGCCTGTTGCTGCGGCACGCGCTCGGCATGACGCTCGGCCTCGAATGGATCGAGTCAACGCCCGCGACCGGCGATCTCGCGAACGACGAAACGCGCATGTATTTTTCGGGAGATCCGTGTCGCTACGTGCTCACGCGCCGAACTGTGGCGGCGGCTGGGCAGCAGTTCTTCTACAGTACCGGCGCGCTGGCGCTTATATCGGCGATCCTGCATCGGGCCACCGGCAGACCGCTCGACGAGTTCGCGCGAACGAGCCTGCTGGAGCCCCTGGGCATCTCCGGCGAAGAATGGAGCCGAATGGGCAGAGACAGCGACGCCGGCGGAGGCCTTCGCATGCGTCCACGGGATATGGCGAAGATCGGACAGCTCGTGCTGGCGGGCGGGCGCTGGGATGGACGCCAGATCGTGTCGAAGGGCTGGATCGAAGCTTCCACCGCGTCGCTCATCAAGGCAACGGACGACCAGGACTACGGCTACCTTTGGTGGAGCGGCCATGCCAGAGCGCACCGACGAATAGTCCGCTGGATCGGTGCGCTCGGTCGAGGCGGGCAATCGATCCGCATCGTGCCCGAGCTCGATCTCGTCGTTGCCGTGACGGCAGGCTACTACCAGGACTACAGCCCGCAGGCATTCAAGTTGCAGTACGGCGTGTTCAACGATGTGCTGCAGGCTATCTCACCGTCCCTGTGACTCGGATACCGTGACTGGCGTCCGTGCTGTCGGCGCGTAATTGAACCGCGAGACACCGAGCGATCTTCGCGAAACGCCTATTACGGTGACTGGCCGCTTGGCGATGGCCCACGTTGCACTCGCTACATCCGCTTGGGGCGGCGGATTCAACCGGTCGATGCAACGGTCTGGCTGAACATCTCAGCCGGGGTCTGGAAGCCGAGAGTTTTTCTCGGCCTCTCGTTCAATTGTCTCGCCAGGGCGTTGAGCTTGGCTTGTGAGTAGCTTGAGATGTCTATGCCCTTGGGCAGGTACTGCCTGAGCAGACCGTTCGTGTTCTCGTTGCTGCCGCGTTGCCAAGGGCTGCGTGGATCACAGAAGTAGACCTGGATGTCTGTTGCCAGCGTGAAGCGCTTGTGTCCGGCCATCTCTTTGCCTCGATCCCATGTCAGCGATTTGTAGAGCTCTTGAGGAAGCTTTCGAGCGTTCTTGATCAAGGCGTTGACGACCGTCTCGGTGTCCTTGCCACCCACTTTCACGAGCATGACGTACCGCGTCTGACGCTCAACCAGCGTTGCGATCTGGCTGTTGTGGCTGCCGAAGACCAAGTCTCCTTCCCAGTGACCAGGCACCGCGCGATCCTCTATGGATGCGGGCCGTTCGCTGATGGAGACGGCGCCAACGATCTGCCCGTGGGTGTCGGTCTTCTGAGTGTGATGCCGAGACCGGCGCATGCCGCGCGTGCGTCTCAGATGCTGCAACAGTTCCTTCTTCAAGGCACCACGCGCTTGAATGAAAAGGCTGCGGTAGATGGTCTCGTGTGACACGTGTTGGCTCTCGTCGCATGGATATTCAACGTTCGCTTCTGACCGGTTGTTATGCGACCTGGTGTAAGTGTGCCCGCGCTGTTCGAACCTTCTGTCTAGGAGGCGAAGCTAGAGGGCGGTAGCGAACGTCGGCTTGTGGCCGTCTACGGTCACCATTGCCCAGATGCTGGACGCTGAAGCCTAGTCTTCAGGAAATCGAAGTACTTGGGGTCGTCCTTCGAGAATATCTCGGCCCCCGCCCCCATGTACGCCCGTGACAGTTCGTCGGCTGCTCGCTCAAGAGCGCCGAGTTCGAACTGACACTGCCCTAGTCTGAGATGCAGGAATGGGTTGCCAATCGCATCGGGGTAGTGCATTGCGCTGGACAGATTGTCGCGCCCAGCCTCGAAGTCGCCGGCCAAGAAATTGGCGTCGCCGATGGCCGCCAGAATCCACGTGCCGGCAGACCAATCCGTTTTGGGCTCAGGCAACAAATCAAATGCCTGCCAATACAGGACCAGCGCGGCTGCAAACTGTTTGCTGCTCGCCTGCTGGTCCCCTTCTGCGCAGAGCCGCTTTACCTCTTCGTGCGTCTCGTCAGAGAGCTCTGTGCTTGTATGTGCGAGTGCGGCTGTCTTGGCCGCCGGCTTCTTGTCTTTCCTAAACCAGCCGAAAACCATCCGCTCCTCCTCGTATCGTCGCATGTGCGCGACCTTTTACTCAATATCGGCTCGCCCGGCAAACGTCTCCTAGTGGCCGTTCTGAGCCGCTCAGTCAAGCATAGAAGGAGTAACCGGCTGACGCCAGGCAGCCGACGCATAGGACGCCGAAGAGCCAGACAGACTGGCTGAGGTCGCCGATGCCGCGGGTGGCGTTGTACTGCTTTCGCTTTTGTTGTTCTGCGAGCGAGACATGGGCGACGTCCTCATCCCAACCCTTTGCGGTCAGAGAGTAAGGAACATCCTTCGCCGGCGTCGAAAGGCGCGCGGCGTCATAGGCGAGATATCCAAAGACGGCAGCTGCGGTGAGCATTACCCAGGTGAAAATCATGGTCCAGGTTGTCCGTGAAGCGTGAAGGAAACCCCATCGGGTGTCGGCAGCGACAGTCCGGTCATGGCCGATAGTACTCACCCGCGCTTTGCCGCCAAATGCCAGTAACCGCCGCGCACGGAACGGACATCAGGTCCCCAGAGCGCAGCGTGTGATGCAGTCCCAGCCGACATGCGCGAAGCACGCAGCCTACGACGCGGCAACGGCCTCCTTGACGAAGTCGGTGTACTTGCGCAGAGGACGCCCGAGGATGGCCTGCAGGCGATCCGCGGCGCCGTCCGCGCCATGCATGCCGAACTTCTGGATCCCGGCCATCATCAGGCGCATATCGTAGGCAAGCCAGGACGGCCCCGATGTGGCCATCTGCGCTTCGAAGGCCGCCACGTCGTCTCCGCCGTAAGCCACTTCACGACCGAGCGCAGCACTCCAGATTTTGGCCACCGACTCTCCGGTCAACAGCTCGGGCCCGACCAGCTCCAGCATCACGCGTGGTGCCGGCGCGGTCGCGCGATCGCGGCGCAGCAGTTCGGCGACGGCGGCGTCCGCGATGTCTCGCGCATCGATCATCGCGACGCCCGTGGAGCTGATCGGCATCGGGTAGACGCCATAGCCCTGGATCACCTGCTGGACCATGCGCTCGTTTTGCATGAAGTAGGCCGGCCGAAGGACGGTTGCCGGAATGTCGAGGCTCTCGATCATTCGCTCGACCGTGTGCTTGCCGGTGAAGTGCGGCACATCGGTGAACTTGTCCGCATGGATGACCGAGAGGTAGACGATGCGCTCGATGCCAGCTTCGCGCGCCAGGTTCAGCGCGACGAGGGCCTGGGTCACTTCGTCGGGCGTGACGGCGTTCAGCAGGAACAGCGTGCGCACCGACGACAGTGCCGCGCGCAATGAGGGCACGTCGGTCAGGTCGCCGACGACCTCCTTGACGCCGGCCGGAAAGCCCTGCTTTCCGGGTGTGCGAACGAAGGCGCTGACTTCGGCGCCGGCACTGGCCAGGCCTTGGACGACGAGGGAACCGATGGTGCCGGTGGCACCGGTGACGAGAATGCTCATGGAAATCTCCTGGGAGGTTGGTGGGGGATGAAAAGATCGATCAGCGCGAGAAGTCCGCAACGACCTTGCCGATGCGCGGGTCGGTGCGATTGCGTTCGATGGCCATGGGGATGTCGCCGAAGCCCACGACTTCGTCGAGCTTCGAAATCAGCGTGCCTCCGGCGATCTCTGCCGCCAGCCGTTCCAGGAGCGCCGCGTCCGGCTTGCTCATGAACCACAGTCCGCGGCGGCCGGGGGGCGTGCGTGCCAGGATGTCGGGCGAGGACGTGCCGACGATCGCGCCGTCCTTTGTCAGTACCTGCCACGAGCGATCGAGCACTTCGCCGCCGACGTAGTCGAGCACAAGGTCGATGTCGCGCGCGACCGACTCGAAGCGTTCGGTGCGGTAGTCGATGACGTGGTCCGCGCCCAGGCTGCGCACGTACTCGACGTGGGCGGTAGACGCCGTCGCGAAGACTTCGGCGCCTGCCTGCTTGGCGTACTGCACGGCATAGCCGCCCAGCCCTC
This sequence comes from Variovorax sp. YR634, assembly GCF_900106655.1. Taxonomy (NCBI): domain Bacteria; kingdom Pseudomonadati; phylum Pseudomonadota; class Betaproteobacteria; order Burkholderiales; family Comamonadaceae; genus Variovorax; species Variovorax sp. YR634. The sequence goes on along the minus strand of NZ_FNOL01000022.1, from coordinate 16,814 downwards.
CGGCTGCACCATGGATGAGGATTCGCTGGCCTGCGGCGATCGGGCCCGCGTGGTGCAGGCTTTGCCAGGCGGCCACGGCCGCGACGGGGACGGCGGCCGCATGAACGTCGTCCAGGCCTTGCGGCGTGCGCACGAGCTTCGCCTCGTCGACTGCCACGAACTCGGCATAGGCACCCAGGCCGCCCAGCGGGCCCATGACGCGATCGCCCACGCGAAAACGCGAGGCGCCGGAGCCAAGCGCTTCGACGACACCCGCAAGCTCGATACCCAGCACGGCGGGCAGTTGAAGCGGGAACGCGTCCCGGACGAAGCCTTCACGAATCTTCCAGTCGATGCCGTTCACGCCGGCCGCCCGGATGCGCACCAGGACCTGGCCCTGTCCGGCCGTGGGCCTCGCGGTCTCGGAGACCTCGGCGGCGGCAGCACCGCCATAGGCCCGGATAAGCACGGCACGTTGAGTGATGATGGTGGTCATTTCAGTTTTCTCCTGTTGAAGTTGCGGTAAGGAGAAGATAGGCCGTTGCATTGTTAAAACGAAGATCCGAAAATGAAGACACCTCGTTTCAATTGCGGAACACCATGGATCTGAATGCACTGAGCGACTTCGCGCTCGTCGCAATGAACGGCGGCCTCGGAAAAGCAAGCCGCGCGAGCGGTAGATCGAAGGCGACCTTGTCCCGGCGCATCGCCGATCTGGAAGAGCAACTCGGCGTGCGGCTCATCGAGCGCAGCGCCCGCGGGCTCAAGCTCACAGAAGCCGGGCAGATGCTGATGGACCGCACCGAAGGGCCGATGCACGAGGTGGCCGACGCCATGACTTCCGCGCGCGAGGGCTTGTCGGTGCCCCGCGGACGCCTGCGCATCGCTTCGCCGGTGCTGTTCTCCCAGCTGGCGATGGGCCGCATCTCCGCCGAGTTCTGCACGGCCTACCCCGAGGTCAGCTGCGAGGTGGTAGCGGACGATCGCCTGGTCGACCTCGTCGAGGAGCAGTTCGACGCCGCAATCCGGATCAATCCAAGCCCGGACAGCAGCCTCGTCGGCCGGTGTTTTGCCAAAGACCGGCTGGTGGTCGTGGCGGCGCCCTCCGTGCCCGTGCCTGCGCCAGGCAAGGTCAGCCCGGTCCCAGGCATCGTCTCGACAAGCTTTCAACCCACGAACTGGACGCTCGACGACGGACGCCTTGTCCTGGAGCCGATTCCGAGGCTCAGACTTTCCTCGTTCCTGATGATTCGCGACGCTGCGATCGCCGGCGCTGGCGTTGCCCTGATGCCGCAGTCCATCGCATGGAGCCAGCTGACGCGCGGAGAACTGGTTCAGTGGGGCATGGTTTCAGGCGTGGAGGTCGCGCTCTGGGTCCTGCATACGTCGAGGCGACTCCCTGCACCGAAGGTTCGGGCGTTCGTCGATTTCATGTGCGCGCAGTATCCGCAGGGGTCTCTCGTACTGAACGGCTAGGTCAGCTGTTTTCATTCTGGGGAAAATGGACTCACCCGAAACCGAGCACGAGGGGATCAAGATGTCAGCCGACGACTGGTGGAAGTGCGGAATCGTCTATCAGGTCTACCCGCGTTCGTTCCAGGACAGCAACGGCGATGGCATCGGCGACCTGGGCGGAATCCGCGCCCGGCTGGATCATCTGGTCTCGCTCGGCGTCGATGCCATCTGGATCTCGCCGATCTATCCCTCGCCGATGGCCGACTTCGGGTACGACATCTCCGATTTTTGCGACGTCGATCCGCGCTTCGGCACGCTGGACGGCTTCGATGCGCTGGTGCAGGAGGCCCACGCGAGAGGGCTCAAGCTCATCCTGGACTTCGTGCCCAACCACACGTCGGACCGTCATCCGTGGTTCGCGCAGAGCCGCAGCGCACGCAGCGATCCGCGACGCGACTGGTACATCTGGCGCGACCCGGCGCCGGGCGGCGGGCCGCCCAACAACTGGATCAGCAATTTCGGTGGCCCGGCCTGGGCCTTCGATGCGACCACCGGCCAGTACTACTGCCATTCGTTCCTGAAGGAGCAGCCCGACCTCAACTGGCGCAACCCCGAAGTGCGAGCCGCGATGTACGAGGTGTTGCGCTTCTGGCTTCGGCGCGGCGTCGACGGATTCCGCGTCGACGTGCTCTCTCAAATCATCAAGGACGCGCAGTTCCGCGACAACCCGCCGAACCCGGACTTCGCCCCGGGCCAGGACCCATTTTTTCGCTGGCTGATGCTCTACAACACCGACCTGCCGGAGGTGCAGCCGATCGTGGCCGAGATGCGCCGCGTGGTCGACGCGTTCAGCGACGCACGCTCGTCGCGCGTGCTGATCGGCGAGCTCTACCTGCCGCTCCCGCGCCTGGTCGCCTACTACGGACTCAACGCCGCAGGCGTGCTCGAAGGCGTGCAGCTGCCCTTCAACTTCCAGCTGATCTCAACCGAGTGGCAGGCGGCGCGCATCGACCGCTTCGTGCGCGACTACGAAGCCGCCTTGCCCGCCGGCGCCCAGCCGAACTGGGTGCTGGGCAACCACGACAGACCTCGCATTGCGAGCCGCGTCGGCCCACAGATGGCGCGGCTCGCGGCCATGCTGCTGCTCACGCTGCGCGGCACGCCGACGCTCTACTACGGCGACGAGATCGGCATGACGGACGTCCCCATTCCCGCCGATGAAGTGCAGGACCCGTTCGAGAAGAACAAGCCCGGCATGGGCCTGGGTCGAGACCCGGAGCGAACACCCATGCAGTGGAGCGCGGCAGAGCATGCGGGCTTCTCGACCGGTACGCCGTGGCTGCGCCTGGCAGCCGACTGGCCCACGAACAATGTGGAGGCGCAATCGCACGACGCAGGGTCGATGCTGGCGCTCTACCGGCGCCTCATCGCGTTGCGCCGCGCGCAGCCCGCGCTGAACCGGGGCAACTACGAAGCGCTTGAAGCCGGGGGCGAGGTGCTCGCCTATGCGCGCAACGACGAAGGGCAGCGGCTGGTGGTGCTCTTGAACTTCGGCAGCACCCCGGCGCCGATTTCGCCGGCGTTGATGCCGCACCAGCCGGTCGTGCTGGCATCGACCGATCCTGCGCGCGCCGAGTTCATCAAGGGGCCCCTGGTGCTGGCGCCTTGCGAAGGCGTCGTCATCGGCGCCGTGAACGACAAAGGTCTGGCGGCACAATGAGCAATCAAGATTTGCCGGTCTGGATCTCGACGTAGCTGCGCGCGTGCCAGCGCACCCGGATGGGCCATTTCGCGTCGGCAATGGTTTCCGAATTCACGTCCTTGCCGCTGCCGTAGTTGATCTGCCGGTCGGGGCGCCTGTTGAGGCCGATCAGCAGCACGATGCGGCTGCCCGCCGCGAGCTTGCAGGCCGTCACGCGTTCGGCGGTGAACGCAAGCAGCTGACGCTCGCCGGCCCGCAGAAGCCGGCGACGCATGCGATGGCCTGCGTAGCTGGCGCGAAAGTCGTAGGGATCGAACAGCAGCTGGTATTCGCCGCTTGCCGTCTGCTCGTACAGCGAGATGTTGAAGTCCACGTCCTGCCGTGAGGGCGTGATGTCGAACACGCCGCGCAGGCTGCCGATGAGCTCGGTGCCCTCCGGGAGCGGATCACTGACAAAGCTGATGCTGTTGCGCGCCGGCAGTTGCTTCACGCGCAGCGCGTCCGGCCACGGGATGCGCACGTCGCGTCGATCGGCGAGATCGACTGAGAGCCGCACGTTGCCACCGCCTTCGGACGGCGACGGCAACAGGCGGTGCGGGTCGTCGCGCTCGCGGGTATCGAGGTGAAGGCGCAGCCGGGTGCGCTGCGGCGCGTCCAGCGTCGGCGCATGGCGCCACTGGTCCGCGCCCATCACCTGGTAGTTGACGCGATCCATCAGCAGGGAAGGCTTGTTCGCGCCTTTCAGGATGTGGTCGAGCCATTGGTAGCGCAGATCGGGCAGGTCGATGCGTGCGACGGGGTCGAGCGTGTAGCCACGCAGCGTCGGCGCCGTGCCGCGCCGGATCGAGGCCGCGTCGTAGGGGCCGAGCAGCAGCGTCGTGTCGGCCTGCGGCCGGTTGCGCAGATGCTCGTCGTGGAAGTAGAGCGCGCCGGCATCGGCGCCGTAGTAGCCGGCAAAGCTGAGCACCGGAATGTCGATTCGCGCAAACTGCTCTGCCGACGGCAAGAACTTCTGCCAGTAGCGATCGTGGCTCGGGTGCGTCAGCCAGGTTCGGATCAACCTGCTGCGCTTGCCCAGCAGGACGCGGTCTATGTCCCAGTAGGGGCGATTGCCACGGTGCCAGCGTGCGTCGAGTGCCTGCCACATCGTGTCCGGGTCCGCGTCGGCGTCGACGCCGGCCCGCAGGGGCTCGGCAGTCGCGTGCTCCTGCGCCCAGCGGACCATGGCGTTGCGGAAGATCTGTCCGGCCATCGGGAAGTCGATGCCCGGCGCCATCGGCGCGATCGTGGCAATGGCCTTGAGGGCAGCCGGTCTCCTGCGGGCGGCGGCCCAGGCGGCGTAGCCGGAGTAGCCGTCGCCGAGCATGGCGACGCGGCCGTCGCTCCACGCCTGCCGGGCAATCCAGTCGATGACGGCGGCGGCGTCTTCGCCGTCGCGAACGAACGGCCACACGGCGCCCTTGCCGTCAGGAGTGCGTCCGCGCACGTACGCCGTGACGCCGACGTAGCCTTTGGCGGCGCTGTGCTGTGCGTCGTCCTCGGCGGGATCGAGCGTGAAGCGCAACAGCGTCGGCAGAGTTCCATTCGCGCGGCCGGGCCGAACCAGGCGCGCATGGATGACACCCCCGCGCACGGGAATCCTGATGTCAGCCTCCGCCACGTAGCGGTTGCGGTTTTCCGCCGCGAACAATTCGGGCAGCAGCGCATTGAAGCTGCGACGCGACTGGTACGAAAGCCAGGTTCGCACGAGCGCCAGCGCATCGGCCTGCGGGAGGCTGCCCTTCGCACGCCAGAGATCGAAAGCTTGGCGCAGCGGCTCTCTGTACACCGCCGGCGGGATTTCGAGCCGCGCCATGATGGCCTGGGCTTGCGCGTTGTCGAGCGGCGATACCAGTTCCTGGAACGAGCGCGCGTAGGCTTCGGCGAAGCCGAGGCGCCCGTCCGCTTCGAGCATGCGCGCACGCGCATAGATGCCGTCGAGGATCGCCCGCTGGACCAGGTCGTCGAACGGCTTGCCCTGGCGGCGGCTGCGCAGGGAGCCGCTGCTGTCGTAGGCTGCACGGTAGGCGCCGCTGACGATCTGCAGGGCGGTCAGGTTGGCCAGGAAGACATCGGTGTCCGCCTCCTGGTACACCGGCAAGATGCGCTCGGCCAGATCCCGCATCAGGTCCGCCGCGGTGGCATCGTCAGGATCGCGCGGTGGCCGGAAACCGAAATCGGCCGCCCAGGCCCAGGTCGGCCACGCGGGCAGCGCAAGAATCAGCCGCATGAGGGCGCGACGCGCACGGCTGACGGTTGACCCGGGGTGTCTCATGGTCGCTGCTCCTCGGGTGCGGCGTTCGGCGCCTTGACCAGATGCACCACCCGCGTGAACAGCCGGTCGTGCGCTCCACCGGCCGAGCCTATGTGAACAATGCCCGTGTGCGTGAGCTTGCCCAGCGCGTCGATGATGAGTTCGAGCGTGTCGTCGTCGAACGCGCTGAAGGCTTCGTCCATCACCAGCCAGGGCGGCGCCTGCAGCACCACGCGGGCGAAGCCCAGCCGCAACTGCTCGTCCATGCTGAGTTCGCTCTCCCAGCGACCCGTCTTGTTCAGCAACTGTTCCAGGCGCTGGAGGCCCACACTCGCCAGCGCGGCCACCATGGCTTCTCTCGGGTAGCTCGATGGCTCCATCGCATACGACAACACTTCGGCCAGCGTGCCGCGGGGAATGTAGGGCGTGCCGCGCGGCATGTAGTGGATCGTTTCGCCGACGGGCCGGCGCACGGTGCCGCAGCCCCAGGGCCAGAGGCCCGCGAGCGCCCGGAACAGCAAGGTCTTCTCCGTGCCCGGTGTGCCGAGGATCAGGACGCACTGGCCGCGGTGCACGACGAGACTGGGGTCGTCCAGCTGATCGTGGCCGCTCCAGGAGCGAACCTCGAGCGCTTCGATTGCGAGCGTCCCGGCTTCGCTCTCTTCGTAGGCGATGCGGCTGCCACCTGCCTGTGCCTCCAGATCGGACGCCAGCATCCGGCGCAGGTCGGTGACACGCAGCAGCGTGGCGCGCCAGTCGGCAATGATGCTGAAGTTGTCGACGAACCAGCGCAGCGACGACTGTGCCTGGGTGAAGGCCGCGGCAGCCATCATCAGGCCACCGAACGAAACCTTCCCCGAGAAGTAGAGGGGGGCGGCCACCAGCGTCGGCGCGATGATGGTGACCCAGCCGAAGCCCGCGGTGACCCAGGTCAGGTTGGTCAGCCCGAGCACCACGCGCGACGTGGCGCGCAAGACGTCGCCGAAATGCATGGCGACGCGACGCTTCTCGTCGGCCTCGCCACCAGCCAGGGAGATGCCGTCCAGATGCTCGTTGATGCGCGTCAGCGAGAAGCGCAATTCGCCTTCACGCGCGTAGCGCTCGGCGTTGCGCGAGATCAGGCCGTTGCCGACCCAGTAGGTGAGCAGCGAGCCGGCGATCGCATAGGCAATTGCCGCCCACAACATGAAGCCCGGCAACACGTGGTCCTCGCCGTTGAAGAAGAGGCTGAAGTCCTTGGAGATGACCCACAGCACGCTCGCAAAGCTGCCGAACAGCATCGCTGCCTGCAACAGACCCACGCCGAGGGTGACCGACAGATCGCACAGCTTCAGCGTGTCGTCGTGCATGCGCTGATCCGGATGAGCCCCCATCGGGCCGCTGGCCTGGAGCCAGAACGCCCGGCGCGGCTGCAGCCACAGCCCCACGAGGTCATTGACCACGGCCTCGCGCAGCTTCAGCTGCAAGGTTTCGCCCAGCCACCTCTGCGCGACGTTCAAGACCAGCAGCACGCCCGCAATGATGGCGAAGACGCCTACCTGCACGACGAATTCGCTCAGGTCGCGACGCGAAATTGCATCGTAGAACGGCTTGTTCCAGCTATTGAGCTCGATCTGCCCATACGCCGTGAGCGCGACGACCACGACGATCGCACCCATCAGCACGACAAGCGTTTTCGCGACCGGGGACACTCGCAAGGCGCCGAGCAACTCGCGGACCTGACGGAAGACACCGGCTCTTGCAGCCGGCTCGACACGGTTCTCAGGCCTCGCGCTCATCGCTACCGCGGCACCTGACAAGCGGCGGCCGCGATGCGGCGCGCCGAGACGCACGAAATGAACGCGGCGTGGCTCCATGCCAGTTGCTTCGCCGAGGTCTGCGCGCCGCTGCGCTGGTCGAACTGTTCCGACAGTTCACCACCGGCCGGCGTGTACGCGCGTACGGTGGCGAGGTAGGCATCGCCGCGCCCCATCCACTGGTTCCAATGGCGTGCATCGCCGCCCATCGCCGCGGCGCGGAAACAGAACTCGGCGGCGCCGAGTGTCGAGAAAAAGTACGCACCGCCCGAGTAGTACACGTCGCCGGCATACCGACCCATCGCCGCGCCACGGCCTGCGGCACGGCCATGGTTGATTGGATAGGCCGCATCGAACAGCGCGTCGAGTCGCGTCAGCGTGGCCTGCATGCGCGGATCGGCCGGGCCATGCGCGGCCTCGGTGCCGAGGCTGTGGATTGCCGACAGGATCACCGCGATGTCCAGCGCCTTCGCACTGGGCTGGCCGTCCGCCAGCACGCGTGAACGGTAGTAGCCGCGCGTCGAGTCGCGGTCGTCTGACTGTTCGTCTCGCTCGTCTACCCAGTAGTCGTCGAGCAGGCGCTGCACGGCCCGCGACTCCTCCCGGCAGCGCTGCGCCAGCGCCGCGTCGCCCAAGCCCTCCAGCCATGCCGCGCCTTCGGCCAGCGCGGCCCCTGCGACGCGCAGTGTGTAGTAGTGGTGGCCGAGCTCTTCCTCCCAGATGTCGTACGACGGCTCGCGCCAGTGACGCAGCGTGAAGTCGATGTCGAAGCGAATCAGCGGCGTGACCTCCGCCAGCAGGGCCGCGTCGAGGTGCCCGCCGGCCGCCCAGCGCAGCAGCGCCAGCGCGCGCAATGGCGGCCCGTCGTGCTGGGGGCGCGCCCATCGGAGGACGTCGAGCGTACCGTCGGGGTTCACCCTCGTTTCGGCGACGACGGCATCGCCGTGGACGCTCGCGAGGTCATGGTCTTCGCGCAGGTACTGCAGGAGTTCGGGGGCCACGCGCGCTCTGCGGCTCTGCTCCGCGGGAACCGCGCGGCCGTCGAGCCCGTTCACGGCAAGGCTGAAGCGGGTGAAATCGCGCAGATGCTGCAGGGCTTCGTCGCCGATGCGTCGATCAGCGTAGAGCAGGCGCAATGCATCGATGACGACAGCAGAGTCCCGGAACCAATGAAAGAAGTAGTCCGGGTCCGGGTCGTAGTTGCCGAGTACGGGCGAGGCAATGATGGCGCCGGCGACCGGCCGTATGGTCTGACCGAAGCCGGGGCGATGCTTGACGATCGACACCGGCGAGATGCAGGGCAGCATCGCGCTCGCCGAATGGGACAGCTGTCTTTCGAGCCATGACTCGAAAGCCGGGTCTTGCTGGCTCGCCACGCTGAAGGTCACGGTGCAGGCGACTCGAGGTGCGGGCTGCTGAAGTCCAGGGCGCGCAGCCCGGCCTGCACTTCGGGCACGCTCATGAACAGTTTCCACAGAAGGCCCGTGCGATGGTTCTCCATCATCACGACGATCGGGCCCTGGTCGATGGCGAGATATGTCTCTGCGAACCAACCGCGCCGTTCGCAGAACGCATCGATGAAGCCGTAGTCCTTCCACAAGCGCGTGCCATGCACGGTGAGGAAATGCCGCAGAACCTGCATCACCTCGGTGGGCGCATACGGCAGGCTGGCCAGCGCAGCCGTCGGCGAAATGGTGCCGTTGTCGATGTCCGGGGCGTGCGCGAGGTAGCCGTCGGGGTCGTCGCTGGCGGTCAGGCCCCAGCACGATTCACCGTAGCCCGGATGGCCATGAGGATTGGCGATGCAGTGCGCACGGTTGATCTGCAGGTGGCGGCAGTTGAGGTCCCAGTAGTCGGCGTAGCGATCCTTCAGGCCGTGCGGATCGAGGCCGCAGAACGAGTAGTGCGTGAAGAACAGCGGGCCGCCGTATGGCATGCCCAGCGGTATCTCGATGCCGTAGTACGACCGGCCGTTGAGGAAACCGGCCCCCGCCGCGAAGCCGCGGTGGTACACCCGCGGATCGATCGCATGGCGCGGCGCGGCCGCAGCCAGCAGGTAGGTGATGAGGCACTCGTTCCAGCCGCGCACTTCATGGTTCATCGCCCAGCCGTGGTTCGGGCTCCAGTGCCAATACAGCACGTCCCGCCCGCTCTGGGTGAACCAGTTCCATTCGACCTCGTGCCACAGCGTGTCGATGTCGCTGCGCAACCGGCGCGCCGCGGCCGTGTCTTCGCTGAAATACTGGCGCGCACAGAGCAGGCCCATGCAGAGGAACGAGGTCTCGACCAGATCGCCCGCGTCGTCCTTTGGGCTCATCGGGATCGTCTCGCCGCTCGCTGCGTCCATGAAGTGGGGGAAGGCGCCGTGGTAGCGCCTGGCGCGAAAGAGGGCGTCCCGCATGCGCCCCAGGCGCTCCAGCGCTGCGTCCCGCGTGACCCAGCCGCGCTCCACCGCGACGATCATGGCCATGATGCCGAAGCCCGTGCCGCCGATCGCGACCCTGTCATCGGGCAGGTCTTCGCCCGTGGCGCTGACGAGCGTGCGGCGGTCGAGCGCCAGGCCGCTGTCGGCATCCGCACCGTCCCAGAAATAGCGGAAGGTCTGCCGCTGCACGGCGTCGATCAAGGCTTCATCGGGCAGGGCTGCCAGTGCCCTCGGGTTCCTGTCATCCATCAACACGAACGGCTCCTTTCGTTGTTGTCCCGGGTGTCACGTTTGGTTTCACCGAATCATCGGCGGCGCCACGCGGCTGAGGGCTCTTCGCCCGCAGCATGCCATCATTAGGCCCCCTGGGTTCTATTCGAAATCCCTGATGAGTCGCATCGATACTCTCATGGCCCGGATGACGCTAGCCGAAAAGCTGGGTCAACTGACGATGACTGCCTCCGGCTACACGGTCACCGGGCCGGTGCTCGCGGGAGACTCCACGCAGTCGATCATCGACGGCACCGTCGGCAATCTGCTGAACATGGTCGGCGCCGGCCACACGCACGAGATGCAGCGACTGGCCGTCGAGAAGTCGCGGCTCGGCATTCCGCTGCTGATCGGCCTGGACATCATTCATGGCCATCGCACGCTCTTTCCGATCCCGCTTGCGGAGGCCGGCACCTTCGACGAAGACCTCTGGGAGCGCACGGCGCGAGAGGCTGCACGCGAAGGCGCTGCCGACGGCCTGGCGATGACTTTTGCGCCGATGCTCGATGTATCGCGCGATCCCCGCTGGGGCCGTACCGCGGAAGGACCCGGCGAAGACCCTTGGCTTAACGCACGCATCGCGCAGGCCAAGGTGCGCGGCTTCCAGGGGGCAGACCTGTCATCGGCCGATTCGCTGGCCGCCTGCGCGAAGCATTTCGTCGCATACGGCGCAGTCACCGCAGGGCGGGAGTATGCCGCCGTGGACATCTCCGAGCGCACCTTGCACGAGGTGCATCTGCCGGGCTTCGCAGCAGCGGTGCGCGCCGGCGTTGCGACGCTGATGCCCGCCTTCACCGATCTCAACGGCGTGCCGATGACTGCGCACATCCCCTTGCTGCGCGACTGGCTGCGCGGCGAGATGGGCTGGAGCGGCGTCATCGTCAGCGACTACAACGCAATCGCGGAATTGATCAAGCACGGCGTCGCGGCCGATCTCGTCGATGCCGCAGTACTGGCGCTGAAGGCCGGCGTCGACATCGACATGATGGCCGACGCGTATCGCAAGGGCCTGCCCATCGCGCTCGCGCAGGGACGGGTGACGATCGAAGAGATAGACGCGAGCGTGCGCCGCGTGCTGCAACTCAAAGAGCAGCTCGGCTTGTTCGACGACCCCTACCGCCGCGGCGCGACACCCGAACTCGCGGCGGTTGTCGCCGAGCGGCACGCGATGGCGCGCGACGCCGCGCGCAAGGCCATCGTCATGCTGAAGAACGAGCGGGACACCCTGCCTTTGCCTGCTGCGGCGAAGGCACTGTGTGTCATCGGCCCGCTGGCCGACGCAAGCACTGAGATGAAAGGCCCGTGGTGGGGGGCCGGCGAACACGAGCCGGCCGTCAGCGTGCTTGCCGGCTTGCGCGCCGCGCTGCCGCAGACCGACATACGCCATGCACCCGGCGTTGCCATCGAGAGTGATGACGACAGCGGCATCGAAGCCGCTGTTGCGCTGTGCGATGGCGTCGACGCCGTCCTGCTGTGCCTGGGCGAGCGTGCCACCATGAGTGGCGAGGCCGCGAGCCGCGCCACGCCCGCGCTTCCCGGTCGACAACAGGCCCTGGCCGAAGCGGTGACGGCACGTGCAAAGGCGCTCGGCATCCCCGTCGTCGCAATCTTGTTCTCGGGCCGCCCGCTCGTCGTCCCCTGGCTGGCCGAACACGCCGATGCGCTGCTGGCAGCGTGGTTCCTCGGCATCGAAGCCGGCCATGCGATCGCCGACGTAGTCACGGGCCAGGTAACGCCAAGTGCCCGCACGCCGATGAGCTGGCCGCGCGCCGTCGGGCAGCTGCCGATCTACTTCGGCCAGCGTCCCACCGGCCGGCCGATGAATCCCGCCGACTACTTCACGAGCAGGTACCAGGACGTCGAAAATTCGCCGCTGTATGCCTTCGGCCACGGCTTGACCTTCGGCCGGTTTGTCTACGACGAGCTTCAGGTAGAGCCGCGACGCGTGCGCGAGCAGGACGCGCTGAAGATCAGCGTCAGGCTGCGCAACGTTGGCGCGCGCGAGGCTGAAGAAACTGTCTTCCTGTTCATTCGCGGCAAGCGGAGCCGTGTCACTCGGCCGCTGCTGGAACTCAAGGGCTACGCGAAGCTGCGATTGATGCCGGGCGAAGCGGGCTCGGTGAACCTGGAGCTGCCGGCGGCCGAGTTGCGCTACCTCGGGCCGGACCTGCAGCCTCTGTTCGAGGCGGATGAAGTCGAGATCTTCGTCGGGCCGAGTGCCGAGCAAGCAGGGTTGCTGCGGCAGACCATCGAGTTGTGCTGAAACCCCAGGGGCGTAGGGGCATGCCGTTACCCGTGGCTATACTGCGCCGGTCACGTCAAAAAGAGGCGTGATCGGGCTTGGACTCCCGTTGAAATCACTGCGACGCAAGCCGCAGTCACCCCGCAGGGTCTGCGGCTTCGTCGTTCGTGCTTCCAGTTTTGGCGGCTCGATGGGCGGGCGCAAGCCCGGCCGGTTTCACGCAAGTGGTTTCCCGGTAGTCCAACCCGTCGAGCCGCCGCCTCCGCTTGGACTCGGGGGTGTCGGTTTCAGCAAACCGAAACCCTTGGAGGCCATTCATGGCTGCATCTGCTCGCGCTTCTGCGCTCGTCTCTTCATTTCCCGAATCTTCTGAAACTGCCAGCGTTGAAGCGCTTGTGCTGCAGGCGTGCGATGACATCGACAGCTTTCACGCTGTGCATCGCGCCTATGCGTGTCTTGAAAAGCTCATCGTTCCGCAGAGGGTGAGCGATACGGAAGAGGTCTATCCGACGCGCGCCGAACTCGGCGCTCTGGTGCGGCTAGTAAATGAAGAACTGCAGCGGCGCTTCGAAACGGCCGAGGCTACGATTCAGTCGTTGCGTGCTGCCGCAGGCGAGGGCGGTGCGCAATGAAAAGATCGCCATGAACCATGTCCGTCGGCTTTGGGCCTTGTTGCGAGGGCCGTGCGCGAGGCTCCAGTCGGGCATGAATGTCGTACAGCGACCTTACCTAGTCTTACTGTGTCATAAATGAAATAATGCGATCCTCTCGTCTTCGCACCGGAGGATTGATGAATGCAGCCGAGCGCTTCGATAGCTATCTGGAGCACCTGAGCGAAGGCCTGGGTCACGTGGACCGGCATGCGGGCCTTCGTGGTTACTGCACGGGCTTGATGCTTCCGCTGTCGCGCAAGAGCGTGGAGCCCATGGCCGCGCGGGTGGACCCGACGCACGCCAGCGCGCGGCACCAAGCACTGCACCACTTCGTGGCCAAGGCCGAATGGTCTGACACCCAGATGCTGCGGCGCGTATGTCAGTGGGTAATGCCCAAGATGGACTTCAGCCAGGGCGGCTGGTGGATCATCGACGACACCGGGTTTCCGAAGAACGGCCACCATTCGGTCGGTGTCACGCGCCAGTACTGCGGAATGCTGGGCAAGCAGGACAACTGCCAGGTGGCTGTGAGCATCTCGATTGCAAGCAATCAGGGCAGCTTGCCCGTGGCCTGGCAGTTGTATCTGCCCGAGGATTGGGCGACGGATCCTGAACGCCGCGCCAAGGCTGGCGTACCCGAGGAGGTGCGCTTCGCCACGAAGACGCAGATCGCGCTGCAGCAATTGCGCACGCTGCTGGACGAAGGTGCACCGCGCTATTGCGTGCTGGCCGATGCCGGCTACGGCGTGGACAACGCCTTCCGGCAGGCGCTCAGCGACATGGGTTTGCTCTACGCGGTAGGTGTCACGTCTGCCGTCGTGGTCTGGCCGCCTGGCATTCGGCCGCTGCCACCCAAACCTTACAGCGGCATGGGCCGCCCGCCAGTGATGCCCAGACGCACGGCGGCGCTGCAGCCCATGAGCGTCAAGGCATTGGCGCAGTCGCTGCCAAACCGAGCATTCCAGAACATCAGCTGGCGCGAGGGAACCAACGACACACTGAACGGCCGCTTCGCGGCCGTGCGGGTGCGCCACGCTGGCGGCAATACGGGCAAGGCGCGTCTGCGTCCCGAGCAGTGGCTGCTTATCGAGTGGCCGGCAAGTGACGCTGAACCGAGCAAGTACTTCCTGTCCACCCTGCCAGAGGACACGCCGATCACCGAGTTGGTCTACGTCGCCCATCAGCGCTGGCGCATCGAGCGCGACTACCAGGATCTGAAACAGAACTTCGGCCTCGGCCATTACGAGGGCCGAGGTTGGCGGGGGTTTCATCATCATGCCGCCTTGAGCATCGCGGCCTATGGATTCCTGATGGCAGAACGCCTCACAGCCGACAAGCTTGTCGGCGGTAAAAAAAACTTCATCGAACGCCAGGTGCCTGCCGTTCCCGAGGATTACATCCCCCGCGGCAGTCCTGCGCGCGCAGCGCCACGTGGTGACGTCGATCACGACACTGCGCCATCTGCTGAGCTACCAGCTGATCGTGCGCCTCGGGCAGTGCCCCTGCTGCGGAAGGGCAAGCGTAAAGCTACTCTTGTGACACAGTAAGACTAGGGAAGGTCTGAACAAGAGCACGTTTCTTGCATGAAGGACTGAACCCTGCAAAGGAGCACGAGCGATGAGCCAGATCAGTTTTGCGGATGCGGAGCAAGCTGGCAAGAGGAAGAAGACAAGGCGCGAAGTCTTCCTTGCCGAGATGGAACTGGTGGTGCCGTGGAAGGCGCTGCTCAAAGTCATCGAGCCCCACTATCCAGTGGCAGGCCGAGGTCGTCGTCCCTACCCGCTGCAAGCGATGCTGCGCGTGCACCTGATGCAGAACTGGTTCGCCCTGAGCGACCCGGCGATGGAGGAAGCCCTGTACGAGATCGCCTCGCTGCGCTCGTTCGCCGGACTCGGTCTGGAGGCGATCCCTGACGAGTCGACCATCCTGAACTTCCGCCACCTGCTGGAGGCCAGCGATCTGGCCGAAGACATCTTCAAGCAGGTCAACGCCCATCTGGCCAGGAAGGGACTGCTCTTGAAGCGCGGCTCTATCGTGGACGCAACCATCATTGCGGCGCCCAGTTCGACCAAGAACGAAAGTGGCGAGCGAGATCCGGAGATGCACCAGACGAAGAAGGGCAACCAGTGGCACTTCGGTATGAAGGCTCACATCGGCGTGGACGCAGACTCGGGGCTGGTGCACACGGTGACGACCACTGCAGCCAACGAGGCAGACGTGGAACAGGTGAGCGATCTGCTGCACGGCAAAGAGGATGCGGTGTGGGCAGACTCGGGCTATCGCGGAGCACAGAGCCGAGTCAAACGCAGCGTGCAATGGCATATTGCGGGCAGGCCCAGCGACATGGCGAAGATGCCGCAGGGCCGAGCCAAGGCCAGAGCGCGCAAGCAGGAATACCAAAAGGCCAGCATCCGGGCAAAGGTCGAGCACCCGTTCCGGGTGATCAAGCGGCAGTTCGGTCTGGCGAAGGTGAGGTTCAAGGGACTTACCAAGAACACAGCGCATGTGATCACGCTGTTTGCGCTGTCGAACCTGTGGATGGTCAGAAGGAAGCTGATTGCGATGATGGGACAGGTGCGCCCGCAGGCGGCGTGAAGCGGCCACAGAGGCTCTCAAACGCGTGGGATGCCCCGTGCGATGAGCCCGCAAGCGCAGCAACTCAACACCGCGTCCTCGTCATCAAATCAATCTACGACTTGATCAGACGTTCCCTAGATCGCCGGAAAGCAGACCTTCGCAGCATGCTCACAACACTAGTCGAACAGATTGGTATCGCGGCAATGAAAGCGCGTGCACACCAACTGAAGGCGCGTCAACAATCAATCGCTAGGAAGTCCAAAGTATTGAAGCTCGCCAATCGTGGCTAGGCAAGCGCAGCTTCGTTCACAACGCAAGGAGATCATGGAAAGCGAAAGAAAACGACTCGAGGAAGAGCAAACCTTCGCCATCTTTGCACTGCCTGAAGACTATGCGTACTACATCGGCCAGGTGGTGAGCATTGGTTCCGACGGCTTGAGGGTCGTTCGCAAGCAACTTTCGATAAAGAGTCCGTACAGAATTGAGGTAGTGCCTGCATCCAGCATTTCCAGAGTGGAATACGAGAGCGGCTTGGCGGCAACGCGAATCGTGGCGGGCGTACTGGTGCTGCTTCTACTAGTTGGCATCTTCTACTACTTGGGGGTTTATTGGGACAGCCTTGAGCCAGGGACGACCATCCGGGTCGGTCTGCTTGGGCTTGCCGGGATCTATGGGCTGAAGTGGGCCTTTATGTCGCGGCGGCACCAACTGACATTTCACCTCCACGACGGCAGTCGAGTTCGATGGCGCTCCCGCTCGGGCGACTTCAAGTACAAAGAGCGGGTTGCCAGTCGTGCAGTGGAGCATTTAAGAGAGCTTGGATTGCTGGCCCGCAGTGCGGCATAGGGGGCTTGGCTTGACGCAATCCGGCCAACTGCGGTCGTTCAACGGCGCTGCACAATCGCGTCCAAAGCGGCCACCCGCTGCATACGGCTCACGAGGAGGAGTTTTGGGAATCAGCCTGTTTGTCGAGCGGCTCGGCCGCGCCAATGCCATTTCCCTGGAGGAATGGGGGAAGCTCGTCGCCAACGAGCCGGACCTACGGCTTCGCGCCAAGCCGTATGCCGCCATCAACCCTGAGACCGGTGAACAGATTCATCTCCCAGTTGGCGATGCAGACTCAGAGATTTACAGCGGAATGCAATGGCATCCGTTTCTTCGCTTTGCTCGAGGCAAGTTGGTCATGGAGTATCAGTCCGGGTTCGAGAATCCGGACAAAGAGCTTCGGCTGCGGATCGCCTCGATTTCAAGGGCACTCGACGCTCAGATCACAACTGACGTTGATGATGAGCCTTTGAAATGGTAGCAAAGCGAATAGGTCGGGACGCGGCCACAACCAATGGGATGGACGCCCCCACCCGTACCGGCATCGATGTGCCAAAGTGGAAGTGTCAGCAACCACTTGAACTGAAAGGGGCGTCC